>CAWUKP010000006.1:0-23590 GCA_963922975.1 uncultured Spongiivirga sp.
TTTTCCTTGTAGAATTTGGTAACCTCTTATTTTTTATCAGAAAGGGCCGCGAGTACGTCTTTCTTTTTCAGTTTCACAGGAAACAAATTTCCACCGTCAATACTCATGTAGTAAAAAGTTTCTGTCTTGAAACGCGGTGGTTTGGTCTTGTCGTAGCTGGTCATTGCGGGTTGTTCAGGAATGAGCGAAACAAGCTTGCGGAGATAGAGTGAGGATTTGCCGTTTGGATTTAATTTTTCTACGTAATCCGTCACAGACTTTCCTTTCTCGGTGAAGTCCTTCAACTCGTACAATTGGTTCAATACGCGAAAGCTAAGTGCGCGTTCTCGTTTCAAAGGAGTGATTTTGCCAGAGCCATCTTTGACTTCGAAATTGCCTTCAAAAGCATTCAAACGAAGCAAGGCAGCAACGGGCTCATCATTTCCAGCAATGTAAATCTTCCCTTGTTGAAAAAAGGGACTCAAATAAGGACTCCCTTCTACGTTATCTGGGATTTTGACTTTACTCTTGTTCTCCACCATCAGAAACTCCACCATTTTCAGTTGGTTTCTTCGGCTTTGGTGTTGGGCTGCAATGGGCGAAATAAACCACAGCAGCAATAAACTTGTGAATAGAATTCTCATAGCGTTGCAGTATTTATGAATTGATGAATAATCTTCCTTAAAGTTACGCCTTTTTCTGAATTTCTACTTGATGCGGATACGGAATCTCGATTCCCGCAGCGTCTAGGCTTAATTTTACATGTTCAACTGTGTGGAAGTAAACATCCCAATAGTTGGCCGTTTCAACCCAGGGACGCACCGCAAAGTTGACGGAACTGTCTGCTAATTCTAAAACCGCCACTGTCGGTGCCGGTTCTTTCAAAACCTTTTCTTGTTCTCGGAGCACGCGCATCAAAACCTCTTTTGTTTGTTTGATATCAGCATCATAAGAGACTCCAATGGTTAGATCAATGCGCAGTTTCCCTTCCGTTGTAAAATTGACAATATTTCCGTT
The DNA here is from genome assembly GCA_963922975.1 of uncultured Spongiivirga sp. Classification (GTDB taxonomy): domain Bacteria; phylum Bacteroidota; class Bacteroidia; order Flavobacteriales; family Flavobacteriaceae; genus JANQRC01. The sequence continues at coordinate 997 of CAWUKP010000006.1, forward strand.
GGAGAGCGCCCCATTCGGAATGATCGCCAATTTGTTGGTAGGCGTATTTAGTTTGGTGGTGAAAATGTCAATTACCTTAACAACGCCCAATTCGCCCTGTGCTTCTATGACATCTCCAATTTTAAAAGGTTTAAAAAGCAGAATCAGCACACCGCCTGCAAAGTTGCCCAAGGATCCTTGTAGTGCGAGTCCAATGGCCAAACCTGCTGCGGCAATGACTGCGGCGAAGGTAGTGGTTTCCACACCTAAAGTTCCCAGAATAGTAATAAACAGTGCTACCTTGAGTGCCCAAAGAATTAAATTACTCAAGAACTTTTGTAAACTTTCCTCGTGCCCCTTTTTTTGCATGGCTTTGGTGAATAGCCGAACCACTCTTTTGATGAGCCAGCTTCCTATAATCCATATGACGATGGCCATGAGTACTTTTGGTCCATAGTCTATAACCCAATTCAATGCTTCTTTTGTCCAGTATTCTAGATTCATGCTGTAATGGTTTTGATTCGAACTAAAATAATACTTCTTCTTTTTAACTAGCTAGAAATAGCTCTTTCATGAATAAAATCAACATGTTAGGGTTGAAGTAATTCCAACGCATCTTCCGCAGATTCTGAGGGAAGCTTACAAATACCCTGCTGGCATACGTAAATTAAGGTCTTTCCCGCAACATATCTATTTTTAAGTAGAGGAAGTTCCGAAGCTTTTGCAGCGCTTACCAGTAGTACATTCGGTAGGAAATGCGCACTTAGGGATATCATCTGTTCTTTGTGCGTCTCTCCTACAACAGCTACTTCGTAATAAGGCGCGGCATAGTTCATCATTAAGTCCATCCAGTTGGCATGACTAGAACCAAACTGCAACGCATCAGATTTCATATTGTTGAGCATGGTTTCGGCAGTTTCCAGGTATTTTTTATCACCTGTGATCATTCCTAGTTTATATAAAGCTTTCGCTAACACTGAATTCGAAGCGGGTATCACATTGTCTGACTTTTCAATGGTCTTTGCAGCAAGAGGGGGTGATTGCTTAGAGGTAAATAAAAATAATTGACTTTCCGAGTCGTGGAACTCTTCAAAAACTGTTTCTGTAAGTACAAGGGCTGTTTCCAGCCATTCAGGCTGTGTGGTATGCTGGTAGAGATCTAAAAAAGCCTGAATGGTTAAACTGTAATCTTCCAAAAAACCTGAGATGCTGCTTTTGCCATTTTTAAAGGAATGGTATAGGCGATTTTCAGTTAGTTGCTGCGTTTTTATGAAGGCGGCTAGTCGTGTGGCACTTTGCAGATAACGCTCGTCATTCAATGCGGCGTACGCATCTAAATAGGCGCTGATCATCAGGGCATTCCAAGAAGTCAGTGTTTTATCATCTAGGCGAGGGGCGGGTCGCTGTGAACGAACCTCCAAAAGTTTTTTCTTGGCATTCCCTATGATTTTTTGGAGCTCTTGGATGGTGATTCCGTGTTTTTGAGCGATTTGGTCATCACTATGGTTCCTGATAAGGACGTAAGTACCATTTTCCCAATAACCGTAGTCGTTGATATTGAAATAATCCTGAAATATGAGAAAATGGTCTTCTAGCAATTCGCTGAGTTCTTCGGCTTTCCAAACATAAAATGCCCCTTCCTCGGTCTCCCCTTCAGCATTCAGACTATCTGCATCAAGCGAAGAATAGAAGTAGCCCTCAGCATGTTGTAATTTGCGTTCGGTGAAAGCAATGGTTTCCAGAACAACCTGTCGAAACTCTGGATCTTTGGTCCAGCTATATGCGTTGCTGTAGAGGGAGATGAGCTGTGCATTGTCGTAGAGCATTTTTTCGAAATGAGGCACATGCCATTTGGTATCTACCGAGTATCGGGCAAATCCACCGCCAATTTGATCATACACACCTCCATAAGCCATTTTTCGCAGGGTGGTCAAAACGTATTGCTCAACGGCCGTATCTTGAGTTTGGTAGGCCCATCGCATCAAAAAGTTGAGGTTGGTGGGCATCATAAATTTGGGTGCCCTGTTGATACCCCCAAGTTTGGTGTCAAAATAGGTACTCCAACTAGCAATGCTTGCGGTCATCTCTTCTAGGGAGAAGCTCGGCATTTCAGAATTGGGAATCACTTGTTCTATTTGCTGCATCCCTTGCTGTAACTTAGCAGCGTATTCCTCAACTTTAGGGCGGTCGTTTTTGTATGCTTGTGCCAAGGCTTCCAAACTTTGTTTCCAGTTTTCTTTTGGAAGATAAGTAGCCCCCCAAAAAGGGCGTCCGTCAGGGAGGGCCACAATATTCAGAGGCCACCCTCCATTGCCTTTCATCAATTGCAAGGCACCCATATAGACATGGTCTAGGTCTGGGCGTTCTTCTCGATCAATTTTGATGTTTACAAAGTGTGTATTCATAATCTCGGCCACCTCGTAATCCTCGAAACTCTCTTCTTCCATCACATGGCACCAATGGCAAGCAGCATAGCCTATGCTGATAAGGAGTGGTTTATCTTGGGTCTGGGCTTCCTCTAAGGCGCGGTCGTTCCAAGCCTTCCACTGTACCGGATTGTAGGCATGTTGAAGAAGATAAGGGCTTGATTCACGAATGAGCTCGTTGGGTTCTGTAGACATCATGGGTTGCTGCGATGGTCGTTGGCATTGATTGAAGGAGAAAAAACACAGAAGTATATAAAGAATGAGGGAGGTAGTTCGTTTCATCTCAGACAAAAAAGGCATCCCTAAAGGATGCCTGTGTTATGTGGGTACTTCCCAATTATTTGACTTCGAAGGTGATCTTGACATTCACGCGATATTCTTTCACCTCGTCATCTTTTACTACGGCGCTTTGCTCTTGCACGTAGACCGATTTGATGTTCTTGACGGATTTTGAGGCTTGTTTTACTGCCTTTGAGGTAGCATCTTCCCAACTTTCATCAGAATTGCTGAGTACTTCGATTACTTTTAAAACTGCCATAATATTGTATTTTTAGTTTTACATTAATTACCCTACAAGTTACGAAGATATTTGCTAAGAAATAGGACATCTGAGGGAATTGATTAGTAACATTGATTTAACACACAATATACTGGGAAAGTAGACTTTTGCGTATTGTAAATTGCACATTTGCATGGAGAATATTTATCTATTTATGATCATTGCTTTGTTCGCCTTAGCCATTACTGATTTGGTGGTTGGGGTCAGCAATGATGCGGTAAACTTTCTCAACTCGGCCATTGGCTCAAAGGCGATCTCCATCAGGAATATCATGATCATCGCCAGTGCTGGGGTGGCCATTGGTGCCATTTTTTCGAGTGGTATGATGGAAGTGGCCCGAAAGGGTATTTTCACGCCAGATCAGTTTCAATTCAATGAAATCATGATCATTTTCATGGCCGTTATGCTCACCGACGTCTTACTGTTAGATGTGTTTAATTCCCTTGGACTTCCTACGTCGACCACTGTTTCCATTGTCTTTGAATTGTTGGGGGCGGCGGTATGTATTGCCATTTTAAAAATATACGGAGATAATGGGCAGCTAAGTGCTTTAAGTGGTTATATCAATACCGAAAAAGCTACCGAAATCATTTTGGGAATTCTCCTGTCGGTGGTTATTGCCTTTTCCATCGGAGCGATCGTTCAGTACATTTCTCGCATGCTTTTGTCATTCAATTTTAGAAAAAAATTGCGATGGGTAGGTGCGCTATTCGGGGGGATATCGTTAGCCGCGATTACGTATTTTATTTTAATCAAAGGTTTGAAAGGAACGGCATTGTCTTCCCAGTCTATTTACACGGTAGCGCAAGGTGATACGAGTGCAATTCTTGCATGGGCCAATGAATATTTCGGGGCGAGTTTTGCTTCTATCGACGAGCTTTTCAGAGCCAAAAAAGGACTTTTTTCTTTGACAAGTACCGAGGGTGTTCAAAAGCTATCCATGACACTTAACGGACTTCTTACGTTAAATCTGGCGGCAGTTACCCTCATCAACGTGTTGTTGTGGAGCTTACTTTCATCGCTATTTATTTACGTCTTTAAATTAGATATATACAAAATTGTAATTGGTATAGGCACGTTTGCATTGGCGATGGCCTTCGCAGGCAATGATCTCGTCAACTTCATCGGTGTGCCCATTGCCGCCTTTCAGTCTTATGAACTTTGGCTACAATCTGGCGTAGCACCAGAAAGTTTTGGGATGAGCGGATTGTCAGGAGCCGTTAGAACTCCTCAATTGCTGTTGCTACTGGCAGGAATCATTATGGTAGTGACCCTTTGGTTCTCAAAAAAGGCCCGTACCGTAGTGGAAACTGGGATCAATCTTTCCAGACAAGACGAGGGGCAGGAAAAGTTCAAGCCTAACTTTTTGTCAAGGGCGATTGTACGTAGTGGTATTAGTTTAAATTTTGCCATTTCCAGCGCGTTGCCTCAAAAGGCCAAGGAAGTGATTGATAATAGTTTTACCAGAGAAGCCATCGCAGACGCCAAAGAAGCGCCTGCATTCGACCTTGTTCGGGCATCGGTGAATCTAGTAGTGGCCAGTATTTTGATATCTATCGGTACTTCTTTGAAATTGCCACTTTCTACTACCTATGTGACATTTATGGTAGCCATGGGTACTTCGCTTGCCGATAGAGCCTGGGGCCGCGAGAGTGCGGTATATCGCGTTGCGGGTGTTATGAATGTCATTGGAGGTTGGTTTGTGACTGCCGCTGTGGCGTTTACGGCAGCTTCGCTTTTTGCGGGGATTATTTATTTCTTCGGTTTCCCTGCCACAGTAGTGCTGTTGATTACTGCTTTCGGATTGATCATTCGCAGCACGCTTGCACATTCGAAGTCGTACAACAAAGCTCAAGAGCGCAGCAAACGCTTCAAAAAAGAAGATATCATCACCATTAAAGAGATTTTGAACGAGAGTTCGGATAACATTATCAAGGTGATTCATGATGTCAATGACATCTATACCAAGGTGATCAATAATTTAGGATTGCAAGAGCTTTCTAAACTGAAAAAGAATCGCAAACGTCTTGAAGGACTAGAGGAAGAGCTAGAAGTACTGAAAGGGAATGTCTTCTATTTTATACGTTCGCTTGATGATAGTTCGGTGGAGGCGAGTAAGTTCTATATCCTGATTCTTGACTACTTGCAGGATATGGTGCAAAGCATTAGCTATATTGCTAAGAATACCTACAGTCATGTCAACAATCAGCATAAAAACCTAAAATTCAATCAGATACGCGACTTGAAGCAGGTGGATGCGAAAATGCAGATTCTTTTCGATCACATCCAACAGACGTTTGAGACGCAACGTTTTGATGATATAGACGGAATTATTCAGGAGAAACTGGAGTTACAAGAAGAAGTGTCTGCGCTGATTCAAAAGCAAATTGAGCGCATTCGTTCCACAGAAACCAGCCCGAAGAATACCAAACTTTATTTCGGTTTGTTACTCGAGACAAAAGACTTGATTTCTGCAACGATGAACCTCATGCAGCTCTTCAAGCAATTTAGAGACGATGCTTCCTAGCCATTAATGGCCTCTACATGCATCACTTTTCCCTGAAGCATTTCGCGCAGCATATTTTCGATACCATTCTTAAGGGTGAAGGTAGACGAAGGACAACCACTACAGGCACCTTGCAAAATTACTTTTACCGTTTTACTGGCTTCGTCAAAGGATTGAAATACGATATTCCCACCGTCTGAAGCTACAGCTGGCTTGACATACTCGTCTAATATCTTGACAATTTCTTGGGAAGTGGCGTCCAAGGTAGCCGTATCAATTTGTTGTGAAGGTTGGTTCTGAGTGGCCTTCAATTGAAGATCTTGCACTATTTCTTTTCCTTCTTCGACATAGTTTCTGATGAATTCCCTTAATTCAAGGGTAATATCGTCCCATTCTGCCATGTCGAACTTCGTGATCGAAATGTAGTTCTCGTCCATGAAGACCTCTTTCACAAATGGAAAATGGAAGAGGGAAGTTGCCAAAGGCGCATGTTTGGTATCATCAATATTCTTAAACTCGAAAGGTGCTACCACCAATTTCTTATTGGCCACAAAACGCAGCACAGATGGATTGGGGGTACTCTCTGCATAGACGGAAACAGGAACTTTCTTCGTGGCGGTTTCCGCATCCTGAATAACAGACTGGCCGCTGTTGAGATACGCCTCTATTTGTTGTGCCACTTCTTCCTGTACATCAGGCCATGCCACGATGTCGAAGCGCTCAATGGCGATGAAATTTCCTGAGATGTAGACTGTTTTGACAAAGGGTAGGTAAAAAAGTTGTTGCGCTAGCGGCGAATTTTTAGCTTCATCAATATTCTGAAATTCATAGCTCTGTTGCCTTGTAATAAAGGTGTTCGCTTCGAATTTTACGATCGAAGGATTGCTCGTTGGCTGTATTTGGATGCTAATTTTTTCCATTTTTCCAATTTTCTACAAAAATAAAGCATTCCTGTTGATCGTTATAGATGAAGCTCGATTGTTTGCAACTTTTTAGGGCATTTTTTGCGTACCTTTAGCCAACATTGAGATTGCTATCCCAATCAAACCTATGTCTGCATTAAAAAGACTACTCTTACTATTCCTTTTGGCTGGTGTATTTGTTCCTGCAAAGGCACAAGAAGGCGTCCCAGTTTATCTAGATTATTTGTCGGATAATTACTATTTGGTGTACCCTTCCATGGCGGGTATTGGATATTCAGGAAAGGTCAGATTAACAGCAAGACAACAGTGGTTTGGTACTGATCGCGCTCCAAATTTGCAGACGCTTAATGCCCATACCCGAATTGGGGAACGCTCAGGAGTTGGGGCAATTATTTTTAGAGATCAAAACGGATTCCAGTCGCAGGCAGGTTTGCAACTTACCTATGCCCACCATCTTAATTTTTGGAGAGAACGCGGCTTGAATCAATTGTCTTTTGGTTTAAGCGCTGGCTTTATTCAGAATTCTCTTGATGAAAGTGAATTTGATCCTCTAGATTTTGATCCCATTATTGCAGGGATCAAGCAAAGCGTTAGTTATTATAATATTGATTTGGGGATGTCCTATAACTTCATGGACTTCTATGCCCACTTTGCCGTAAAGAACCTCCTTTTTGTGCGTAGAGATATCAACAGTGATGTAGAATCCGCGAATCAACGCAGGTTTTTGACCTCTGCCGGCTACCTTTTTGAAACAAAGCGCGATTGGCTGTTTGAGCCTTCTTTTTTGTTTCAGTGGACAAGCTTAACCGATGAAAAGGCCATTGACTTGAACATCAAAGCATATAAAGAGATGAATTTCGGAATGGTTTGGGGAGGTCTTTCTTTTCGCCAAAGTTTTGAAGGCGCCGAATTCATAGATGGTACGGAGATTAGGGATCAACAGTTGCAATGGCTTTCGCCTATACTTGGGGTAAATTACAAGGATTTTATGTTCGCCTATACCTATTCCTATCAGTTTGGCGATATCACTTTTGCTTCTGGCGGTTTTCATCAGATTACTCTGGGCTACGACTTCCTCAAGAGCAAAGAGCCCGTACCTTGTCATTGCCCTTGGGCCCAATAAAACAGAAACCTGGCATCTCAGACACCAGGTTTTCTGCTACAGCTACTAACCGACCTTACCTCTAGCTACTTACCAACTGTAGTTCTTGCGTTGTGCTTGTTTCTTAATAGCCTTGATCATCACATTGTTAAGAATGTCTCCTTGTTTTTCTTTTTGTTGGGCAGCAACGAATTTGCGTCGCTTCACATTGAGATCCTGTATTTGTTGCTGAATCTCTTTTCGATCCTTCGCCATTGCTGCCACATAGGCTTTAATTTCTGCCTTATTCTTTCCTTTGAGTGCTGCGGGAAGCTCTTCTTCTTTTACTTTTTCAATGATTTCTACATCATCTTCCACAGCGTCTACTAAATCCCATTTTTGATTTTTATATAAACGGGAACTTTTGCTTACGCTTCTTTTCACCGCCACTTCTTTGTCCATTTCCATGGCGTTGGCATCTTGCGTCGCTTGTACGGAAACCTTGGCCCTTCCTAAACTTCCATAGGGTATATAGGTTTTATTGAGTTTGAGATTCAACTGTAGAATCACATCGTCGTATGGTGTAGCGATATGCACTACTTCTCGATTGTGATCGATGGTCATATAATCTCCGTTTCCTTTGACTGCACCATCCAGCCATTTCCCTGAAACGCCTTGATCGTAATTTCCGCAGAAAATGGTATTGACATTGATGTCTTTTTCGCAGGCGTTTGAGATGGCGTTTCGGTAGTCTATACGCCCTTGAGTGAAAGGCTCGTTACCTGCAATGAAGATGAGGTTCAAATCATCTGGATTGGCTCCCCAGTCTAATTGATTTACTGAAGTTTGAATGACTTGTCCGCAAAATTCACTGCCGCCATTTGTGGTCAACGAAAAAAGCTTTTCAGAGATATCATCCAAATCATCCGTAAAGCCAATTACTTGTCGAATGTATCCTTCTCTCGAGGAAAGTCTGTCGTTTCCATATTCGTACAAACCGATCATAAGATTGGGTTTGCTACTGCCACACTTGGCATATGAGAGTTCGTTGACAATTTCCCAAAGTTGAGCTTTTGCCTGATTGATAAGTCCATCCATGCTATTGCTCGTATCGAGTAAAAGTGCCACACGGATGTGATGCTTTTCTGGTGTGGGCTCATCCAAGATGGCCATAGAGGCTATGGACTTTTTAGGAATTGATTTTTCGCAAGCTAAGAGAATGCTGGTGGTCATGCACAGGGTGCACAAGAGTGTAAGATGTCGTATGTTTTTCATGATGAATAATTTTGATGACTCAAAGCTATGCTGAGCGCTATTCAATTAAAATTGCCAATGAGGTTATCCTTGATCCTTTTGAGTGAATATGCCCGATGAATGAGTGAACGATGATTTTAGCTGGATCGAAAGTCGATTTTGACCTGATGCGCATTTTTCAGGGTCATACAAAGTGTGTAAGTTTACCGTATGAAGAATTGGCTACAGCTTCTTGTTGGGATGATTTTGCTTTGCAGCGGATCGGTTTTGTATGCCCAAGAAACGCAGGCAGCGCGCGCAGAGTTCGATTTAAAAGGTTCGGTAAAGGTCAAAGGGTCTTTAGACCCAATTCCTAACGCACAAGTGCAAATTTTCGGCTATCGCAACGAACGAACCAACAGTCAGGGAGAATTCAGAATACGAGCTAGAATCGGCGATGAGTTGGTCATTTCTCATCCTAGTTTCGAGACTGTATTTTATACCCTTAAGTCTGAAGAGGATGTAGATATTCGGGTAGAAGGATTCACCGAGGAAGACGTTGCAAACTACGCGCCTTCGCGCTCCAAAAAAGAGTTGAAAAGCACCGTAGATCGGCATCGTCAATACATTGATTCTGCCAATTTTTACAAAAGTCGTAATATTGATAAGAGTATTCTTTTCGTTGAAAACTCCATCAAGGCCTTAGGCAAGCGTGTGAATAAGGAAAAGGCTGCCATCTCCTACACTACCTTGGGAGATATTTACAATCATTGGTCGCAATTTGACTTGGCGCTGAGCAGTTATGAAAATGCGATTCGCTATAATTTCTCCGTGGAGCGCAAAGCCAAACTTGGAAAGGCGCAATTAGCCAATGGCAATATCGAAGCGGCCATAGCTACCTTTACGGAATTGCGCAACCAACGAAACCTCAGTGATTATTATCGTGTAATTGCATACGAAGGACTTGGGGATGCCTTCACCCAGCAAAAAAACTATACTTCCGCTCAAGAACAGTATCGACAAGGGTTAACCATCGCCAAAAATGCGTTGATCAATCCTAAAGTAACCGATTTGACCGCCAAACTAGGAGCAGTATTGGAACGCCAGGGTCAAGTGCAAGAGGCCAAAGGGGTATTTAAGAGCACTTTAGATTTAGCCGAGAATGAAAGCCCACAGCGGTCTCTTCAGCAGAAAGAAACGGTAGCCGATTTTTACAACAGAGCCAATTTATACGATGAGGAAATTGCGCTCCGGAAGGAAGCCCTCGAAGAAATAGAAGATTTTGATGATCAAGTTCCGATTAAGTCGGCCAAAGCAGGGGTCATTTATGACTCTATCACGCCTCAAAAGATCAATTATAAGATCGGAACTTCCTATTTGCAACAACGTAGATTGGAAGAGGCCATCCCTTATTTACAGAACAGTATCCAACAGGCCAGAGAGGTGTCGGATCTAGCGGTTCAAAAAGACGCCACTCGAAGAATTTCGGAGGTATTTGAAACGCAAGGAGATTTCACTAAAGCCTTAAAAGCGTATCAAGACTATGTGGCCTTGGTGGATGAGTTGTATTTGCAAAAAGAACAACAAATCTCTCAGGTTTCCAGATTTAGCAGAGATTTAGCCAATATGCAAAATCGAATTAGCAGCTTGGAAAAGGAACGCGAATTGTCTGAAAGTAAGCTGAATCTAGTGGCTGCGGAACAAGAACTAGTGCAAGAAAGTAATAAGCTTCAAAAGTTGATCATTTTCGGCTTAGGTTTTGGAGTATTACTACTCAGCTTGGCGCTTTTCTTTCTATATCGAAGTGCCAAACAAGAAAAACTCACTAACAACTTGTTGGCCTTGCGTTCGATGCGCTCACAGATGAATCCGCACTTTATCTTCAATGCGCTAAATTCCGTGAACAATTATATTGCGGTCAATGACGAACGAAATGCCAATCGATATCTTTCGGAGTTTTCTACCTTGATGCGTTCTGTATTGGAAAACTCGGAGGAGGATTTTATTCCGCTTTCTAAGGAAATAGAACTCTTGAAGCTGTATACCAAACTTGAGCATGCACGTTTTGAAGACAAGTTTGACTATGAAATTACGATTGCCGATTCCGTGGATATTGAAGATTTTGTCATTCCGCCGATGCTGCTTCAACCGTACGTAGAAAACGCCGTCTGGCATGGACTTCGCTACAAGAAAGAGAAAGGAATGCTGAAAATAGCCATGGAGCAAATTTCGAAGGATGCCATCCGAATTACGATTGAAGACAATGGAATTGGCAGACAAAAATCGAAAGCCCTAAAAACGGAACACCAACGAAAACAGCGTTCCACAGGAATGAGTAATATCAAAAAGCGCATTGCCATCCTTAATAAGATGTATAAAGACAAGGTAGATGTGCTGATAGAGGATGTGTCAGTCGATGGTGAAGGCACACGCGTACAACTTACTTTAAAAAAAGACTAGATGGAGTTAAAGGCCATAATTGTGGAAGACGAAGCCGTAAGTCGCGACATTCTTCGGAACTATCTCAAAAAGTATTGCCCCACAGTACAGCTGCTAGGCGAAGCCGCATCGATTGATGAGGCGCTTGTACTGATCAGAAACCACACACTCGATTTGGTGTTTCTCGATGTTGAAATGCCCTATGGCAATGCCTTTGATCTATTGGACAAGGTGAATGATCGCACCTTCGAAACTGTTTTTGTAACCGCTTATGATCACTACGCCATAGAGGCCTTGAACAGTCATGCTTCCTATTACTTGCTGAAACCAATTTCTATTGATGAATTGATCAATGCGGTAGACCATGTAACGGCAATCAAAACGAAGGAAGCTGCACTTCAAGATCAATTGCTGGCTCCTCAAGTGGCTGGAACAGAAGAGAAGATTACCATTCCAACCCAGGAGGGCTTTGATGTCTTAGAAATTCAAGACATCGTGTATGCCAAGGCAGATGATAATTATACAGAATTGTATTTGAGTAATGGGAAGCGCAAGGTGGTGAGTAAAACGCTCAAACACTTCGAAGATTCATTGAAAGCACATGCCTTCGCCAGGGTCCATAAATCCTATCTCGTGAATGTGCGTCATATCACGAAATATATCAAGGGGAAGGGCGGTAGCGTGATGCTCAATAATGGCAAGGAGATCATGGTCTCTGCCTCCAAGAAAAAAGAACTTTTAGCCTTTTTCCAATGAAAATCATAAGAGAAGTACGAGGGGTAAGCCCAAAGTTTGGCAACGATTGCTTTGTGGCAGACAATGCCACTGTAGTCGGAGACGTGACTATGGGCGATGAATGCTCCATTTGGTTCAATGCGGTGGTTCGTGGGGATGTACATTTCATCAAAATGGGAAATCGTGTGAACGTGCAAGATGGTGCAGTCATTCATTGTACCTACCAAAAATTTCCAACGCAAATCGGGAATCACGTTTCCATTGGCCACAATGCGATTGTACATGGTTGTACGATTCACGACAATGTGCTTATCGGGATGGGGAGTATTGTGATGGACGATTGTGTGGTAGAATCAAATGCCATTATCGCGGCAGGCGCAGTGGTTACACAAGGTACGCATATCGCCTCTGGAAGTATTTGGGCAGGCGTTCCGGCGCGTAAGATCAAGGACGTAAGCAAGGAACTCCAAGAAGGCGAAATAGAACGCATTGCTACTAATTATGTCAAGTACGCTAGTTGGTTTCAATAGTGCAGTTCATCGATAATTAATGCATTTCATCGATTGTCTTGAGAAAAGTCAGTCACACAGTAAGGCTTTGATTGTGAGGTCTTTTCTTTGCCAGTAACCCAAAATACCCCATGATTTTGACCCAAAAGGAATATCAACCTACTTCAAAAGAAGAGCGCTTCGAATTGGCCGTAAAAGGGGCCATGGATGGTGTTTGGGATTGGAACGCCATTACAGGCCAAACCTACTATTCGGATCAATCACTGCGTATGCTAGGATATCAGGCTGATGAGGTATCTTTTACCTCTTGTTGGTGGGACGAAAAAGTACATCCTGAAGATAAGCATCGCTATTTTGATGAGATGCAGCGACATCTGGTAGGCGAAAACGACAACTATCGCCTAGAATATCGGATTCAGCACAAAGCAGGACATTACATTTGGGTGTTGGATAGAGGGCAGGTAGTAGAACGAAATCCTCAGTTTAAACCTTCTCGAATTACGGGTACACATACCGATATTTCCCAGCGAAAAGAGGAGGAATTAGCACTGCGAAGTTATATCGATATCATCGCAGAACAGAACAAGCGACTCCAAAATTTTGCACACATTGTTTCGCACAACCTTCGGAATTACACAGGAAATCTTGGAATGTCCATAGACTTGTATCAACAAGCTGAACTTCCGTCGGAGCAGGAGGAGGCCATGCAACTGATCCAACAGATTTCGAGATCTCTTTCGGAAACCATTGAGGATTTGCAGAAAATTGTAGCGGTACAAGTAAGCAGTCAGAAACAGACGGAGGAATTGGACTTGGCGATCTTCATTGAACAAAATCTACAATTGCTTAGGGGAGAAATTTTAGCGAAGGAAGCCACTATTGTGAATCACGTTGATTCTCCCACCTGGGTGAAGCACCTGCCAGCCTATTTAGACAGCATTGTACTCAATCTGCTTTCGAACGCTTTAAAGTACAGCGACCCGCATCGAAAACCAGTTATTACCCTATTCACATCGCGAAAGGAGGGGCAACTTCGCTTGCATATTGAAGATAACGGTGAAGGTATAGATTTGGAGCGCTACGGAGCACATTTGTTTGGGTTGTATCAAAAATTTCACGGTAATAAGGATGCCAATGGAGTGGGTTTATTTATCACCAAAAACCAAATTGAAACCCTGGGCGGAAGTATTTCCGTAGTAAGTGAGGTAGGAAAAGGGTCCATCTTCACAGTGACCTTTGCTTCCAATTCAGAAGTCTAAATTCTCCACTGCATAGTCCGCATTAAGCAGTTCTTGAAGTACTTTAGGATCACCATTGGTGTAGAATTGTTGCGTGCCGCGAGTTTCTGAATTGTTTAATAGACTTTCTTTTTCTAAAATGGCTCTGGTTTGCCGAGCTACCGCAGCACCTGAATCAATAATCGCAACGTTTTCGGGTAGCATCGCTCTTAGCACAGGAATCAAATAAGGATAATGGCTACATCCCAGTACCAGATGATCAATCTGAGCGGCAAGCATAGGTTGTAAATACTGCTGAAGTAATGTCTTCATCTCAGCACTTTGTATCTGACCTTTTTCAATTAAAGGCACTAATCCATGTCCTACTTGTTCAACCACTTGTATTTCACTTGCAAATAGGTGAGACGTTTTGTGAAAGAGACTGCTGCTGAGTGTGCCTTCTGTGGCCAAGATTCCGATGGCATTAGTTTGCGTTTTGAGCGCGGCCGGTTTAATTGCGGGTTCAATTCCGATGAAAGGAATATCGTAGTGAGTACGCAGTTCATCTATGGCATTGGTAGTTGCAGTATTGCACGCTACTACAATGAGTTTGCAGTTCATTTTTAACAACAACTGCGTGTTTTTATGACTTAGCTCCAGGATACGCTCTTTGCCTTTAGAACCGTAAGGCGCATTTGCACTATCTGCTAAATAAATTGTGTGCTCATTGGGAAGTAACTCACGTACCTCTTTCCAAATGGAAGTGCCACCCACACCTGAGTCAAAAAATCCTATCGGTCTTGTGTCCCCCTTGCCCATGTTCCAAATATAAAAACTGCCTCACAAGGAGGCAGTTTTCAAATCAATTATTTTAAAAGGGACCTTAAATTCCCAATTCTTTCTTGACATCTTCAAGCAAATCTTTTCCATTTGCTACTACGAGCAATCCGCCAGATTCGTCGAGGACAAAATCAAATCCTTGTGCTTGTGCTACCTTGTTGATGGCGGCACGTGCTTTTTCAAAGATAGGTCTGGTTAATTCAGCTTGTTTCTTTTGAATCTCCTGACCTGCACTTTGCTCTGCTTCCTGAATACGTTGTTGCAATTCCACAATCTCCTGCTGTTTTTGCTGTGCCTCTTCCTGAGTCGTTGTAGGAGGAAGGTTCTGCAGGCCTTGAATTTTAGCGGCGTATTCTTTATACACACCTTCAAAAGATGCCTTGTAGTTATCCTGAAGTTTCTGTATTTCGTTCTGTGCTTGAACCATCTCAGGCATCGCCTTGAGCAGTTCCTGGCTGTCGATGTGTGCCAATTTGCTCTGGGCTTGTGTGGTAAAGCCAACAAGCAAGCAAGCTGCAACACTAATAAGAGTAATTAACTTTTTCATGGTCTGTTACTTTTAGAAGCCCAATTTGGCTTTGACGTCTGCCATGAGATCTTTTCCTTGGTGAACGATGACACCGCCACCAGTGGTAGAATCAAGTACGTAGTCAATACCTTGTTCTTTCGCCACTTGTTCTACAGCAGCACGGGCTTTGTCGTACAATGGTTTGATCAATTCTTCACGTTTCTTTGCCAAATCAGTTTGAGCGTCATCTCGGAATTTACCAAGCTCTTGCTGCATAGATTCCACTTCTTTCATGCGTTCTTGATTTACAGCATCTGTTTGGGTGGAAGACTCGTTGTCGTATTGCTGCACCTTTGCTTGATAGGAAGCCAGCTTTTGTTGAATATCTGACTCGTATTGCTTTGCCAAATTATCCAGTTGCTGCATGGCAGCTTTCATTTCTGGCATCGCCTGAATCAGCTCTTGGGTATTGATATGCCCCACTTTGCTTTGCGCTGACATAAAACTGGTAGCTCCGATCATCATCAATCCTACCAACATGAATTTCACTTGTTTCATGGATGTAAATTTAAGTTAAGTGTTCATTAATTATTTTCGTCGTCGGAGTTGTCTTCCTCCTGATCTTCTTCTTTTGCTTTTTTACGGGCGTCTTCTTTTGCCTTCTTTCTCGCGGCTCTTTCTTCTAAGAGTTTCTTTCGGCGTTCCTCATAAGCCTTTTTCTTGGCTTCTCGCTCATCAGCCTTCTTTTGCTTTAGGTCTTCTAGTTCTTGTTGGCGCTCTAGCTTGCGCTGTTCTGCTTCCTGTTTTCTCGCTTCAACTTCTGGGTCAATTTCAGGGGTAACCGCTGCATCATCTTCACTAAAGCGCTGCTTTGCTTGCTTCCCTTTTTCTAAGCGCTCAGCTCTTTTTTCTTCACGATTGATACTGCGTAATACCAGATCGCTGATGTCGTGCTTTTCCAAAGCGAAGAGCATTACCGCATCAGATCGATCAAAGATCATATCGTAACGACGGTTTTTAGCAATCTCTTGAACGGCGGTGAAAACCTGATCTTGCACAGGTTTCGCTAAAAGATTTCGTTGGATAATCAAATCTCCTTGAGGACCAAAGCGATCTTGTTGATATTCTAATAGTTCTTTTTCAAGAATGCCAATTTCTTCTTCTCGTTCAGCGATTAACTCTTTGGTCAATAACACTTTTTCAACGCTCAAGTCTTTTTTCATCTGTTCAATCACGCCTTTGCGCTGTTCGATTTCAGATTTCCATTTTTGGGCTTTTGCGCCCAATTGAGCATTTGCCGATTGATATTCTTTTACATTTTGAAGAATGTATTCCATATCAATATAGCCGATGCGCATACCGCGTTGTGCTTCAACTGAAAAGGTTGTTGCCAACAAGACTACCAGTAAGAAAAGAACGTTTTTTTTCATGTCGTCGAGTTGTTTAGAGAAAATATCGTGCCAAAGTTTAAAATTGCTGCCCAATAATAAAGTGGGTCTGCCATCCGCTGATTTGACCTGGATTGATCAAATCGTCGTCGAATCCGTATCCAAAGTCTATACCCAGCAATCCAAATGCGGGCATAAAGATACGAATTCCCAAACCTGCGGACCGCTTCATTTCAAACGGATTGTAGCTTCTAAAATTGTCGAAACCATTACCAGCTTCTAAAAATGTGAGTCCGTAAATAGTGGCTGAAGGGCTAAAGGTGATCGGATAGCGAAGTTCTAATGAAAACTTATTGTAGATTGGCGATCCGTCGTTACTAGACAAAGATTGGTTCTGATAACCGCGCAAGGCAATGTTTTCGCGACCATCTAATTGGAAGTTTCCTAAGCCATCACCCCCCAAAAAGAAACGTTCGAAAGGCGATACGCCTCGGGCACTGTTGTACGCACCCAGAAAACCGAAATCTGCTTGTGTTTTCAGCACTAACTTGGCAACAATGTTGGTGTACCAGGCACCGCTGAATTTGATCTTGTAGAATTCCAACCACTTGAAACGCTCTTGGTCGATCTTAGCCAAGTCTGGTTGACCATTTGGCAATTGGAAATCTGGGTTGTTTTCCAAATTTGAAAAATCGGTTTTGTCAAACAACGAAAATGGTGGGGTGAGTTTGGCACTCAATGTAAAGGTAGAACCAGACATTGGGAAAATCGGGTTCGGACCGCTACTATTTCTGCTGAGTGCGATGGTGTACGCCAAGTTGTTCGCAAATCCGTTGGAGATGTTCTCAAAGAAGGCGGTTCTAAAGTTCTTTAGATTGTAGTGTTGAAAGCTCAAGGCTTGTGATAGCGTGAAATAATCGTCAGGTACGCGCAAGCGCTTCGCCAAACCTACCGACAGTCCGATGATGTTAAAACGTTGGTCTTTATCGACATCATTCGTTTGGAAATCGAAACGGTATTGGGTAGTGTAAGAAAGCGACGAGGATAATTGAACTGGCTGTTTCCCGCCCAACCACGGTTCCGCAAAAGAGAAACTGTAGGTTTCAAACAATCTACTGGCCTGTAAACGTAGTGATAGCTTTTGGCCATCTCCCATTGGCAGCGGTTTCCAGGCATCTTTGTTAAAAATATTGCCTATGGAGAAGTTGTTAAAGGAAAGTCCGAGGGTTCCAATAAAACCACCACCGCCGTAACCACCTTGCAATTCAATCTGACTCGCTCCACGTTCCACCAGGCTGTATTCGATATCTACTGTACCTGCATTGGGATCTACATTCTGAAAGTTGGGTGAAATCTGTTCTGGATCGAAGAAGCCCAACTGACCCAACTCTCGCACGGTGCGCACTACTTTGTCTTTGCTGTATTTCTGACCAGGTTTGGTTCGCAATTCCCGAAAGATCACGTGATCGTTGGTACGGTCGTTCCCAACCACTGTAATTTTGTTGAAATAGGCCAGTTTTCCTTCCGTTACCCGAATCTCAAAGTCGATGGTATCGTTCGCGGCAGAAACTTCCACAGGATTGATCTGGGAGAAGAGATAGCCATTGTTTTGATACAGATTGGTTAAATCTTGAGCATCAGGCTTTGTTTGGTCTTGAATCCGTTCTTTCAGTAAGACTCCATTGTAAACATCGCCCGGAGCAATACCGAGCACTTGAGCAAGATATTCGCTAGTGTAAGCTGAATTTCCAATGAATTTTATATCTCCGAAGTAATATCTATTCCCTTCTTCTAATCTAACTGTGAGATCAATCGTATTGTCGTTATTGACTGAAACGGAATCAGAGATGATTCTGGCATCACGGTATCCTCTTTCTTTGTATTTCTCTACAACGTTGGCTAAATCTTCTTCGAGGTCTTCTTCGATATATTTAGACTTCTTCCAGAAGCGCAAACTGTTTTTGCGCTTGGTATTCTTCATATATTTTCGAATCTTTTTATCCGAAAACTGATCGTTACCAACCACATTGATATTCTTCACTTTAACGCGTTCACCTTTGTCGACATTGACCAACATGCGCACATTGTTTACCCCTACAGTATCTGGCGAAGTGGAGATCAGTACTTTGGTGTTCAAGAAACCCTGTTTCTTGTATTTGTTGATGATGAAATTTCTAGTGTTGGTGATAAAGCTCTCAGTGACTTTTTTCCCTTTTTTTAGATCGGTTTCATTAATGAGCTTGGTTATCTTGTTTTCTTTGATGCCCTGAATTTTCACGGCTGTAAGGGTAGGTAGTTCCTCAATAACCAATTCCAAGGTTACTCGGTTTTCCCCTTGAATATCTATTACGTAGAAAGCGATATCACTGAAGAGATTGAGGCCCCAAAGTTTCTTGGTAACATCGCTCAACTCTTGACCGGGTATGATGATTTCCTGACCTTTACGGAGCCCTGTATAACTGATAACGGTTTGTTCGTTAAAGCTTTTGATGCCCGTTACCTTAATTTCTTCAATTACGTATTTTTTGCCTTTGACGAAATCTACTTGAGCCGTGGTGTGCTGTAGCGATCCAAATACAATACAAATGAAGGTTGCAAGGAGGTGAAAGTATTTTTTATGCATCCACGTCGTGCTTAAGTTGTTCACTAGTCTTTCCAAATCTGCGTTCTCTTTGCTGGTAATTTATGATGGCTCTGAAGAGTTCTTCTTTGTCAAAATCGGGCCATAGTACTTGCGTAAAATAAAATTCCGCATAGGCCACCTGCCATAATAAAAAGTTACTGAGTCTGTGTTCTCCACTGGTTCTAATCATCAGATCTACGTTTGGTAGATCATGCGTGTAAAGATGCTGATTAATCAGTGATTCGTCAACAGCGTCCTCAGAAATTATGTTATTTTTAACTTTGGCTGCAATTTGTTTAACAGCATTTTTTATTTCTTCCCTAGCGCCGTAGCTCAAAGCGAGTGTCAGCGTCATTTTTTTGTTGTTTTTGGTTTTCTCGATCACCTCTAGCAATTCTTTCTGCGCTTTCTTGGGTAAGGCAGTAATGTTGCCGATGGTATTGAGACGAATTTCATTTTCAACAAGGGTATTCAATTCTTTGCGGAGAGTAGAGATTAATAGGCGCATCAGCGTATCTACTTCCAGTTTCGGTCGCTTCCAGTTTTCTGTGGAAAAGGCGTAAAGTGTAAGATACTGTATGCCCAATTCGCCACAAGATTCAACCGTTCTTCTGACTGCCTCCGCTCCATTTTCATGTCCAAATACACGTAATTTACCGCGTTGTTTCGCCCAACGTCCGTTGCCGTCCATAATGATGGCGATATGCTGTGGGATGTTATTTTTATCTATGGACGTTTCTAAAGACATGATCAAGGGTCACTCATCATAACATGAGTAACAAGGTTTTTTTGTAAAGGCGTAAGTCAACGAGACGCCAGTAAATACATACCAATCGTCGCTATTCACATTACCTACACGAATATTATTTACACCATCAAAAAAGTCAGGATTACTACCGTCAAGACCATCAGTAAAGGTGTAACGAGCGCCAATTTCAGCGGCAAGTACCAAGCTTCTGCTGATATTGGTTTTAAACCCGACAATCATCGGAATACTTAAACCTGTTTCATTACCGGCCGATAGCAGGGTGCCACTGGTGTTGTAAAAAAGACCATCGTAAAAAAAGGCAGCCAGTCCTACAGATACATAAGGTGTATACACGGGTCGCTCTGCATGCAAATCAAAATCGAAAAAGTTAAATTCCAATCCTGCGGCAAGTTCGGTCACGCTGTTCTCAAAGCTCAACCCACGTGCGCGTCTACCACCAGACGAAAGGTCAAGGTCGCTTGCCACAAATTTACCATGTATCACACTGGCTCTTAAGGCATAGCGAGTCTTCATATTCCACTTGTATATTGCACCAAAGGCCACTTTCTCAGGGTTGATATAATTTGTTAATCCGATGTCACCAACGTAATTCGCTCCGCCCAAAAACACGCCTAACTCATTGATCTGAGCTGAGGCCATTTTACTCATAAATAGTAGGGCAATTAAAACTGTTAACTTTTTCATAAAACAAAAAGTGCGCAAATATAATAATTAGGTTTTCTAATGCCCAATTAATCAGGCATTGTCTGTGAAGTAAAACACCTTTTAATTGCTTTTATTGCGCTAGAAGCCTAGTTGCGCCTGTCTTCGCCCCACAGCATTTTGTTTCGTAGGGTTTTGAGGAAGCTCTCCTTCGGAAGTTGAGCCATTTTTATGGTGAAAGGCGCCTTTTGGAGGGTGATTTCCGTTTCGTTCTTCAAGGTGAAAATTCTAGAATCTAAAGATACCAAATGGCTGTCTTCTCGACCACTGACTTTTAGTTTGATCACGGTATCGTCAGCAATCACCAAAGGACGTGCATTCAAATTATGAGGGGCAATGGGGGTCAGGGCTAGATTATTACTGTTGGGCATAATGACGGGCCCACCGCAACTCAAAGAGTACCCTGTGGAGCCAGTTGGGGTGGCTACAATTAAGCCGTCTGCCCAGTAGGAAGTCAAGTATTCATCATTCAAATAGGTAGCCACGGTGATCATTGAAGTGGTATTTTTTCTACTCACTGTGATCTCATTCAAAGCAAAGTTAAGTGGTAGAAATGTCTCCTGATTGGCCTCCTGAACTTGTAGCAGGGTTCGCTCTTCGATGAGGTAGTTTCCATTGAGGACGTCTTCGATGGCTGCTTTGATGTCATCTCGTGGTACGGTGGCTAAAAATCCCAATCTTCCCAAATTGATTCCAAGCACTGGAATGCCAAGATCTCGAATGTAGGTAATGGCTCTAAGGATGGTTCCATCGCCCCCAATACTGAGAAAAAGGTCAAAAGTGGAGTCGAGTCCACCTTCCGCATTGAAGGTGGGTAATGAAGTTTTGAGTAGGTGGGCAATCTGCGAAAGGTATTTTTCCTCGATGGCTACCTGCTCGGCTTCCGCCGTCAAGGTGTTCAACACTATTTGTACGTAGACCTGCTGGTCATCACTGTAGTTTTGTCCAAAGACCGCAATTTTCATACTCAGATATTTAGGTATCTGTCCAAATATTCAGAACGTTCTCTGAGATCTTGCAAATACACATCATCGTCAACGCCAGAAACTATTTCATAGCTATATCGTCTGAAGGTCTGTATGATGTCATTCAATCCCGGACTCATTACCTTTAGGGTAAGCTGCACCACATCGTCTCGAATCTCCGACACAAATGCACCTAGGAGTTTTCCGTTGTTGGATTCTACTATCTGAGAGGCTTCGCTAAATGAATAATCTTTAATACCCTTCTCCACCACAAGGATGCCTCCAGGTTCACTAAAAAAGGGAGTATCACTAAAAACACCCAAAATCGCGCCCAACTCATAATACCCTAGGTAATGGTCATTTTCATCGAGCACGGGCATGACATTGGTCTCGTTTTGGGCAAAAGTTTCCAAAACGTTTAACCATAATGTCTGTTCACGCACAAAAAATTGATCCAAGGCGAATTGAAACTCACTTAAGGGCTTTTCAGATTCAAAACCTTGGGCATCGTTTTCGCAAATATTGCCCGCTAGGCGATTGCCTTCCACCACAGGAATGTGTGAAAACGTCAACTCCTTGAACAGCAGTTGGGCAAATTCAACGGGATCTGCTAGCGAAAGCGGCTGAATTTCCTTCGTAATGTATTGCGTGATATTCATAGCTAAGGCGAAATTAACCAAAAAATAGTACAAGCCCTTAGGCTTTCGTAATTTTACACTTTCACAATAGACTTATAAAAATATGACTAAATTAAGTGTTAACGTCAACAAAATTGCCACGCTTCGGAATGCCAGAGGTGGCAATGTGCCTAACGTCGTACAAGTTGCGAAAGATGTACAGCGTTTTGGTGCCGACGGAGTGACCATTCACCCCAGACCTGACGAGCGCCACATTCGCTACCAGGATGCGCATGATTTAAAACCCGTGGTACATACCGAGTTCAATATTGAAGGGAATCCGATCCCAAAATTTGTCGATTTGGTTCTTGAGGTTCAGCCTACACAGGTTACCTTGGTGCCAGACGGGCCTGATGCCATTACTTCCAATGCTGGTTGGGATACGGTCAAACACAAAGATTTTTTAAGTGAAGTTATACAGGAGTTCAAAGATCACGGTATTCGTACGTCTATTTTTGTGGATCCTGTGCTAGCCATGATTGAAGGTGCTGTGGCCACAGGAACGGATCGAATCG
>CAWUKP010000007.1:0-22427 GCA_963922975.1 uncultured Spongiivirga sp.
CTATGATCAAACTGATGATCTTTTTAATGCGAAAGATCACGCGTGGTTTTAATTTGCTGCGCAAACGCTTAGCCGCCATAATTTTGAGAATATCTACCGCCAAATAGGTGCCCAAAACCACTGCCAAAAAACCCACTACTTGCTGTTCGTTGTCCGAAACGGTATTGGCAATAAACAGTATTCCGATCCAACCCGCTAAGACGCCAATGTTGATGAAGTTGAGCAAAAAACCCTTCACAAATAATTGTCCGTAACGTCGTTTGACCACGACGGAATAGTGCTCGCGCACAATCTTGCGGAAGCTACGGGATACTTTGACGAAAGAGATCAAACCGTAGGCGGAAAGAATGATACCACCAAAGATGAGGAGATTGGGGTCGTTCTTCACTTTTTCCACAATGCGTGCGGTACTGAAAAAGGCCACGGCAATGAAGATGATGTCTGCAATAATTACCCCAATGTCAAAAAAAAGTGCTGCTCGAAAACCTTTAGTAGCACTCGTTTCTAGCAGTACAAAAAAAACAGGCCCAATTGTAAAGGCTAAAATGACGCCTAAGGGAATTGCGACCTGTAGATTTTCAAGCATGAATACCTCGTTTATTCAAAGGTAGTAAGAAAGCGTTGTTTGCGATCACTTCTCGATGCCTTTTGTTCAAACAATCGAAGTCATCTATACGAACTAATCCATCTTAATGATACGCCCGCCGAACAACTTCTGACTGTCTAAGATCTTCGGATTCCCATAGACTTTTACGGCGCCACCAGCACGTACTTTGGCTTCTACGACTTCCGTGGCGTTTACCTTGGCTTGTCCGCCTGCGTTGACACTCACTTCGGTTTGTTCTGTGATTAATTCTGAACCGTTAAACTGTCCGCCGCTGTTCACCATTACATCTTGATTGATGGCGTCGCCTTTTACCAGAATTTGACCGCCAGTAATGGCTCTTGAGTTTAGTTTTTGAACGTCTACGGCTACTTCCATTTCTGCACCTTCCTGAGAACGCAGTTCGATAGCGGTCTGTTCGAAAACATGATCAGAAGCTAAAAAGGCATTTTCATTGACGTCAATCAAATCCAAATCTTCGGTGAAAAAGACTTCCACAAAGGTTTCATAACCATTGAAGGCTTTGTCGATTTCCATTCGTATTTTCAATCGACCGTCTCGGTTCACCACGGCTACGTCATTGACATCTTCACCAGAAATGACCACTTTGTTTTCATCAGATTTGATCAGGTTTACGGAGATGCCGTCAAACACTTTGATCTCTCTGAATTTTTCAAGGTTTTGTGTGATTTGTGCGAAGCTAAGGCATGAAAAGAACACGCCAAGCAATAGAATTTTGTATTTCATGGATATTGGTTTTTGGGCTAGAACGTGCAAAAACAGTTCCAAAGTATTTATTCTTCCAATAAAATAATGGTGCCGCCAAAAGAAGCTTTTTGATTGACCACTTTAGGCTTGTTATAAACAATCACGGCACCACTTGAAGTAGCCTTGGCATCTACCAGTTGCGATACTTCAATATGAATTTTACTACCTCCAGTGGCTTTGACAATGGCTTGCTCACATGTAAGGTTCAAGGCTTTGTATTCGCTTTTGCCTTTGGTCTCTACTTTTTGAATAATCGTTTCGCCCGCCAGTTGAGCTTTGCTTTTGCCGCTGAGTAGTACATTGAGTCGTTGGCATTCAGCATTGATGTCAAAACTAGAGGCATCATAACCCACAAGACTCAACTCAATGTTGTCTATGGCGTACTCCGCATGAGCTTTGGCGCCTTCTCTCAATTCGATGGATCGGATGCTATCTGTGTATACCAGCGTCACATCGGTGATGCCTTGTTCCTTCTTTTTTCTTCGGGAAGTCAGTTGAATTTGTAAGTTGCCTTCGATGACCGTCGCAATGACTTCGTTAGCACGATAGCCAGTGGCTTTTACGGTATTTGCTTCTCCTTTTTCTAAGGTGAGATGAATGCCATTAAGTACTGTTATCCCGTCGAAAGTATTGGTGATGGTGATATTGGTTTCTTCTTGGGAAATGCCAATGGAGGTACACAACGTCCATACAAGACTTAAGATGAAATACTTCACGGTTAGAGGTTTTCGTAAAGTTACCAATAAAATTAAAAAGGCTTAATCCAGCTCTTCGCGCTTTCCAAGTAAATCAAAGTCTAAATGCCTTTTGATCAGATCCGTGTTTTTAACCTTAACCACTACTTCATCACCTAGTTGATACATGTTCTTAGTGACTTCACCTACCAAAGCGTATTCTTTATCGTCAAACACATAGTAATCGTCTTTGATTTCTCGAATGCGCACCATGCCTTCACATTTGTTTGCAATGATTTCTACGTAAATACCCCATTCGGTCACCCCAGAAATGACTCCTACAAATTCTTGATCACGGTGATCTTCCATGAACTTGATCTGCATGTATTTAATCGAATCACGTTCGGCACTGGCCGCCAGGTTTTCCATTTCAGACGAATGACGACATTTTTCTTCAAACTCTTCCTCATTCGGAGATTTTCCTCCATCTAAATAATGCTGTAGCAAGCGATGCGCCATCACATCGGGATAGCGACGGATGGGCGAAGTGAAGTGCGAGTAATAGTCAAATGCCAAGCCATAGTGACCAATGTTTTCTGTGGTGTATTTGGCTTTACTCATGCTGCGAATGGCTAAAGTGTCTACCAAATTCTGTTCTTTTTCGCCTTGTACATCTTCCAAAAGTTTGTTTAACGATTGAGTAATAGATGAGCGATCACGCAGATCTAATTTATGACCAAAACGCCCAATAATACCTTGCAAAGCGAAAAGTTTATCTAAATCCGGTTCATCGTGCACACGATACACAAAAAGCTTTTTAGGTTTTTGCTTTCCAATGAATTCAGCCACTTTTTTATTGGCTAATAACATAAACTCTTCGATCAATTTATTGGCATCCTTGGAGGTTTTGAAGTATACGCCAGTAGGTTCGCTTTGTTCGTTCAGGTTGAACTTGACCTCAACCTTATCGAATGAAATAGCTCCTTGCTGCATACGTTGCACGCGCATTTTCTTAGCCAGCTCGTCCAGTTTCAAAACTGCTTGTTGAATTTCTTCAGACACTTCATACTCTTTTCCAGTCAATGAAATCTCTGAAGGAATCCTTTTTTCTTGAGTTTCTATAATATGCTGGGCTTCTTCGTAGGCAAAACGTTGATCGGAATAGGTAACGGTCCTGCCGAACCATTGTTTGTGAATTTTTGCCTTCTCATCTAGTTGAAATACTGCTGAAAAGGTGTATTTCTCTTCATGCGGTCGAAGTGAGCACGCATTATTGGAAAGAATTTCAGGCAACATAGGCACCACCCGATCTACGAGATAAACGGAGGTTGCGCGATGGTAGGCTTCTTCTTCTAACAGCGTACCAGGACGTACATAATGAGAAACATCGGCAATGTGAATTCCAATTTCGTATAATCCATTTTCGAGTACCCTAAAACTCAAGGCATCATCAAAGTCTTTAGCATCTTTTGGATCAATGGTGAATGTCAGGACATCTCGCATATCCCAACGCTTGGCTACTTCCTCGGCTTTGATGGAAGTATCTAATTTGTTGGCTTCGTGTTCCACATCTTTGGGAAACTGATAGGGCAGTCCGTATTCTGCTAAGATGGCGTGAATTTCTGTGTCGTGTTCTCCAGGTTTTCCAAAACTTTCGATGATTTTTCCATAGGGAGAATCTGCCTTGGCGGGCCAATCTTGAATTTCAACCAATACTTTATCTCCATCTACAGCTCCGTTAATCTTTGCCTTTGGAACAAAAATATCCGCATACATCTTAGGATCAGACGGTACTACAAAACCAAAATTCTTCTGCAATTGCAAGACACCTACAAACGTGGTCTTCTTCCGTTTGAAGATTTTAGTAATCTCACCTTCTACTTTTCGTTTCTTTCGCTTGGGAAAAATATAGACTTCCACTTCATCACCATGCAAGGCTTTATTCAATTTATTGGAAGGCACGAAAACGTCATCATCCATGTCTTCCACAATCACATAAGCGTTTCCTCGAGCTGTCATATCAACGATTCCGAAGAAATAATGCTGTGAAGGGATGATTCTATACTTTCCGCGAGACACTTCTTCGATCTTGTCTTTCGCTGCCAATTGACCCAATCTTTTAATCAAAAGGTTACGTCCACTGGTATCTGTAATACCTAAGATGGATGCAATTTGTTTGTAGTTAAAAGACTTCTTGGGTTCTTTCTCTAAAACGGAAAATATACCATTGGTGATGTTGTGGTCTTGTGACTTTTTTCCGTGTCTTTTTTTCTTCTTATTCATAGTTTGTATTTCGGGTTTGAAATTACGAATAATAAACACGGAAGTAAGTGAGAATCAAAAAAGTTAAAATTTTATTAAAAAAACTGTAACAACTAGCGTTTTCGTTCGTCTATTGAATAACACAGCCACACTGATAATGAAACGCGCCTATAAAATCATCGCTCTTTTTCTGGTCATTTTTTTGATCGGTGTCCTCTCTTTTGTGATGTATATCAACAAGGCTTACGATAAAAGCGAGGTGAAGTCTGTCGAAACAAACGAACAGCACACCGAAAGCAAGGGCTCTGTCTACTATTCCTTTAACTAAATTCCGTAACTTTAAGTACAATTAGTGATCGATCACCCATGGATCAATTTGTGGTCATAGCTACCTTTACCTATCCTCATGAGTACGCAGTGCTAAAAATGCTGCTTGAAAGTGAGGGCATTCGATATATTTTCGAGAATGAGACCATGGTGCAAGTTTCCCCCTTCTACTCTAATGCTATTGGTGGTATCCGACTCAGAGTTCACAAGAATGATGAAGCTTCGGCACGCGCTTTGATAGACCAATTAGACAGAGAATCATCACCGTTAAGGGTGGTATAACGCATACATCATGAAAAATTCTATCCTATTTATGTTCGCAACCTTGTGGACCTTCACCTTTGCCATTGCTCAAGATATGACTATTATCACGGAAGACGATGGAACCTATCATCAAGGGGTGTTAGTGAATGGCCAAAAACAAGGAGTCTGGAAAAAGTATCTAAAAAATGATGTGCTTTTTATTGAAGCCACCTATCGAAATGATACTTTAGACGGGAAGGCCGTAACGTATTACGTGAACGGCCAGGCGCACTTTGAAAATCTGTACGAGAACGGCATCTTACAAGGTATTCAAACAGAATACGACGTTGACGGCACCTTAATTTCCACCAAGGAATACAAGAATAATGCGATCAATGGGTACTGTAAATTTTACGAAAACGACCGCTTGATGCGCTCGTATCATCTGACTCCAGAAGGAAATCTTACGGAAGATTATTGTTATAACTCTCGCGGTAAAAAACGACCGTGCGGTAAGAGTTCTTCCAGTTACGTTTTCTACCAATAATAGTTTTCAACATATCATATCATAATTATCTTTTTTTCTTTTTTGAAATTTATAAAAATGATGATGATGATGGGATGTTGATAGTAGGAAAAACTTCTGTTCTTAAAATTTTGAATTTTCATTACTCACATGCTGTTTACAGCTAATGAACAGTATCTTTTTGATATAATGAGTTGATTTCAAAGAGCTTTTGAAAGTTATCACCATGGGTTGTAAACACTTTTTCACTGTTCCATATGGAAAAGAAAATCATTTTACAGCTGTTAACAAGCCTCATTTGAATCTTGAAAAAATGACGGTAAAAAGGCGGTTTATTTTTTGGAAAACATCGAGAATTGTTCAGATTTAAATTTTTAGGGGATTACGCAATTCTTTTTGTTAGAGATTTTAAAAAGCTATTAACAATTGTTGTACACCGACTATCAACACCATCTAGGTTTCGTACATTTACAGCGTAGTAAAACCTGATAAGCAAATGAAAATCTCCATAGGAAACGATCACGCTGGGCCACATTATAAAAAGGCTATTGTAGAAATGCTTCAGCAGTTGGGCTATGAAGTTATCAATCATGGAACGGATGGTTTTGAGAGTGTAGATTATCCAGATTTCATACATCCTGTAGCAGATGATGTAACCAAAGGGAATGCTGCTTTAGGAATTATCATTTGTGGAAGTGGAAATGGTGCTGCAATGACCGCAAATAAACATCAGGGCATCCGCGCTGCCTTATGTTGGACCAAAGAGTTAACCGAACTAGCTAGGCAGCACAACGATGCCAATATTTTAAGTATTCCGGCAAGATTTACTTCTATTGAGCAAGCCAAGGCTATGGCCCAGACTTTTATCACTACCGACTTTGAAGGAGGTCGCCATCAACGAAGAGTAGATAAAATACCTTGCGTGTAATTTATGGCGCATGACCACTCACATAATCACGGTCACCAACACACCCAAATTCAAGGGAAAAATCTTCTAATATCCATTATACTCAACATCGGAATCACGCTTGCCCAAATTCTTGGCGGGCTGATTTCAGGAAGTTTGGCATTACTGTCAGATGCACTGCACAACTTCACGGATGTTCTTAGCTTGATCATCAGTTATTTCGCCAATTGGTTGTCTAAGAGAGAGGCGTCTCCCTATAAAACTTTCGGATATAAACGTGCTGAAATCATAGCAGCTTTTGTGAATGCAAGTACTTTGATGGTAATTTCTATTCTACTTATTGTAGAAGCCATAAAACGATTCTATAACCCACAACAGATAGGCTCAGATTTGGTCATTATTTTGTCGATTGTGGCCATCTTAGGAAATGGTTTTAGTGTGTTGCTGCTGAAAAAAGATGCACGGGCGAATATGAATATGCGCTCTGCGTATTTACATTTATTTACTGATTTGATGGCAAGCGTTGCGGTATTAGTGGGCGGTTTGTTGATGAAGTATTTCGAAATTTATTGGGTCGATAGTTTGCTTACCCTCTTGATTGCGCTTTATTTGATCTACATGGGTTGGGATCTCTTAAAAGCTTCTACTCGTGTATTGATGTTGTTTACACCAAAAAACATTCCAGTAGAAGAAATGGTTCGAAAAGTGTGTACCATTGACCAGGTCAAAAACATTCATCACATTCATATATGGCAATTGAATGAGGATGAGGTGCATTTGGAAGCACATATGGATTTTGAAAAAGACTTAAAAGTCACGGAATTTGATCTGGTGTTGGAGGAAGTCAAAGAATTGATGTTTCACAGCTATGGTATCAATCACGTGACTATTCAACCAGAATTTGGCAAAGCTGATAGCAAAGAAATGATTGTTCAAGATTGATGAAAAAACCACTTAACTGGCATATTAAAAGTTTTGATGAGCTTAACATTCAAGAGCTGTACAGCATACTGCGATTACGAAGTGAAGTGTTTGTAGTAGAACAAGATTGTGTGTATCAAGACATTGATAACAAAGACCAAAAAGCAAGACATGTTTTTGGGTCAAAGGATGGTCAAATCTGTGCCTATGCTCGAATCTTTGACAGCGGAGACTACTTTGATGAGGCTAGTATTGGGCGAATTGTAGTGGCTGAGGAAGAGCGGGCACATGGGTACGGACATGAGCTTGTGCTACAAGCTATTCGGGCGGTTGAGCACTATTATAAGACCAAGATCATCAAGATTTCCGCTCAAACCTATCTCTTACAATTTTATAAACAGCATGGCTTTGAGGCTATCGGTGCTGAATATTTAGAAGATGGTATTCCGCATATGGCGATGCTCAGGAAGTAGATTGCTGATCAATATAAGCTTTCAATCTTTCTTGAATGAAATAACGCCAACCACCCTCACAGGAAGCACGGGAGAATTCAGGAATTTCAGCGGGAAAACTAGCCAAACCTTCATTGGTCACCGTTAAAAGTGTTCCGTCATTTGATGGTTCTAATGAAAAGGTGACAAAAGCTGTTCCTGGATACTTTAGGTATTCCCATTGATAACCAATTCGCTTTACCGGAACCACTTCAATAATATGCCATAGATGGGTAAACACTTTGCCACCAGCCTCCACAGGAAAGCGGGTCTGAAACCCTTTCTCAGCTTTAAAATCGGGAATGTTTTCAAAAAACCACTCCCGCATATGTTGAGGTTCGGTAAGGGCCATCCAAAGCTGCTCTGGCGAAACAGAAAACGCCTGTTGAACGACAATAGGTTTTTGCCTATCCATAAAAATCGATTTAGGCACGCACCAATTTCTTCAAGCCGAGAAACAAATTCTGCTCGATCCTTGAGAAATCTCCATCCGCCCAAAAAACAGCTTTGATATCTGTAAATAAGGAATCAATGTCGTTTTCAGAATAGTGATACTTCTTAAGCGCAGACAGAATCTTTTGAAGGCTTTGATAATCATTGTCTTGCTGTAGTTCTTCCAAAATGTGTTGGTAGGTATCTGGATCTACTTTTTCCGTGATTAAGCGTTTTTCGGCATGGCCTATTCTGAAATCAGATTGTGCCACAAAGAGCAAAACATATGCCTGGAACTCCGTTTTTGTCCACTGGGTTTCTATCATGATGGGCGAGGCAATTAATTCAGTAAATCAGCGTAGATACTATTATCAGCCAAAATCTCATGTGCCTTTAAAACGGCTTCGTCATGAATCATATTGTACTCGTACAGACCTTCTCGGTAAAAGTAACGCTTCAATATTTCGTCTTTAAGAGATTTGGTAATTTCTACCTGATAACTATCTAAAGAAGCGATTTTTTCGGCTTCGAAAGCCTGGAGTAATTCATTGAATTCGTTGGTTACTTGCGGACTAAATTCTTTTTTCTCTTCCCCATCCATCACCTTTTTCAAGGCTTTCTCCGTCTTGGTTTCGAAATCAAATCCGGAGTTGGCGACATACGTTTTAAACTCTTGAAAGTCTTTCTTTTCAAAAGTGAAATCACTCACATTGTCGAAGTTGTGAGCGTAATAGAAGTTGGTGGCATAATCAAAAACCACCATATTTTCTAATAGCGATTTGGTGAATGTATTCTGTTTTTGTGAAGCGATTTCCACATCAGGAGAAATGCCTCCTCCATCGTACACTTTTCGACCATTGCGTGTGGTGAATTCTTTGTAATCCGTAGATTTCGTGCGGACGGCACGCCCATTTTCATCGCGATTCCAATAATCTAATGCTTGAATACATCGACCAGAAGGCGTGTAGTAGCGCGAGATGGTTACTTTCAATTGAGTACCATAGGTTAATTTTTTGGGGCGCTGTACCAAACCTTTGCCAAAACTTCGCGTTCCCACAATGACTGCGCGGTCGTAGTCTTGCAATGCTCCTGCAACAATTTCAGAAGCGGAAGCACTAAAACCATTGGTCAAAACCACCAAGGGGATAGTGGTATCTACAGGCTCTTTGTTTGTTTTATAGGTTCGATTGAATTTCTTCACCTTCGATTTAGTAGTAACTACCACTTCGCCTTTGGGTACAAACATGTTTACAATGTCGATGGCTTCGCGCAACAAACCACCACGGTTTTCGCGAAGGTCTAAGACCAATCGCTCAGCACCTTGACTTTTCAATTCTTCGAGTGCTTCTTTGGTCTGCTTTGCGGCCTTTTTGTTGAATTTAATCAAGGCAATATATCCAGTCTTATCATCAATTTTTCCATAGAAAGGAACGGCGTCTACTTCAATCTCGTCGCGCGTCAGCTTAGTGGTTTGCAGCTGACCCTGGCGCTTGAAGGTGATGTCAACTTCACTGCCCACAGCTCCTTTGAGTAATTCGCTGGTATCTTCTTTAAAGTCAGCAACAGTGATATCTCCTATTTTAATGATTTCGTCACCCGCCTTAAGGCCTGCCTTGTCTGCAGGATATCCTTTAAAAGGCTCAATGATGACCATTTTTTCATCATCCCGACGCACGGTAGCCCCGATACCGGAATACTCACCCGCATTTCGAATTTTATATGCTTCTACATCTTGTTCGTTCATGTAGCGCGTGTAAGGATCAAGCTCATCTAGCATCTCTTTGATGGCTGTATCCATCAATTCTGCAGGATTGGTTTCATCCACATAATTCATATTTAATTCCTTAAAGAGGGTGGTGAAAATTTCTATTTGCTTGGCGATTTCAAAAAAATCGCTCTTGAAGCCTGTGCCTACAAAAAGCATGGACACTGCCAGAACAGGAATCAAGACCCGCTTACGAATGTGAATTTTCATGATGTATATGATTAAAAAGTTGCCGCAGTACATGCTGCGTGGCCTCGTTCAGTTGTTTGAATTCAGGTTCACTCTTGCCAAGATACAAAATCATGAGGGCATGAGATGTTGTGAGCTTGTTAAAAATAAGGGCTTTGTTTTGGCGGTAAGCCTCTCTCATTAGGCGCTTTACACGATTTCGATCGACGGCATTCCGAAAATTTCGCTTGGGTACCCCGAAGGCCACTTTTACTGTTGGCGAGTCATTTTCTTCGAGCGTAATGAAAAGGCACTTCACAGGAAATGAGGTGATCGAACGCCCCTCAGCAAAAAGCTGCTCAATGTGCTTTTTACTTTTTAGCTTTTCGTTTTTTGGAAATGTTCGATGCATAAGGCCTCAAAAGGAACGCTAAATTAGAGAAAACCGAAGGACTCTTTTGACAACTTTCCTCAAAAACATCGATGAACCACACAGCTCTTTTCATTTCACGACAAAAAAAGGGGCATTCGCAACAAATAATTGCAGAGCATTGGCATGCGGCCTTATTTCGTACTCGGTTATTGGTTAATAGTTACAATTATTACAACGAATTAGTCCCCAAATCTAAAACGTTACTTATCAAGAAAAGGATGTCCATCGCGACATCCTTTTTTTGTTGCAATAGCTCAGAACATCTCCGAAATAAATCGCTAAACCACAAAATCGAGCGGTTGACAACAAAAATGGGAGGGATGACAACATAAAATTGTCAAGAGGCAAGATTAAGCGTTACTTCGTCTTGGTTATTGGTTAATACGTTACAACACATTTTAGTCCCCAAACTAAAAGTTACACGAAAAAAAGGCTTCCCCTAAACGCGGAGCCTTTTTTGCTTTTATACCCCTTTCACCCAAGAGCCGCCTACCTCAGAACATGATTTTTGTCACTCTTTTTGCAGGGCTTTCACAATAGCTTTGTGTAGAATGCACAAGTCATTAGTTATGGGTGAGCACATTGTTAGAAAACTTTCCAGTGTCGAAGACCGCGCACAATACAACAGGCAATTGATCAATGATATCGCTGCTTTAGAAGAAATGCTGCGCTCAGGACGTATTGAAAAATCACCCATCCGAATAGGTGCGGAGCAAGAATTTTGCTTGATCGACCAGCAATGGTTGCCCGCTTCTAATGCAATGAATATGCTGCATGCAATTGACGATGATCATTTTACTACCGAAATAGCCACCTATAACCTCGAAGCCAATTTGGATCCTGTAATTTTGAAAGGCGATTGTTTTTCCAGAGTGCATGAGCAATTGGAGACATTTATCAAAAAAGCCGATCGAGCAGCCAAAGCTCAAAATTGCCGAATTCTACTGACAGGGATACTGCCCTCCATTCAACACAAACATTTAAAGGACGAATACATGGCGCCTGTAGAGCGCTACTTTGCTTTGAATGACACATTGAAATCCCTGCGCGGCCAAGATTTTGAGTTACACATTAAAGGAGCTAACGAGGTACATTTAGAACATCACTCGGTGCTGTTTGAAGGCTGCAACACCAGTTTTCAAATACACCTGCAGATCGATCCAGATGATTTTGTAAAGAGTTACAACTGGGCTCAGGCCATAGCGGGTCCGGTGCTGAGTGTTTGTACCAATTCACCTTTATTATTGGGTAGAGAATTATGGGCGGAAACACGCATTGCGCTCTTCACTCAAAGTATTGATACACGAGCCAGTGGGTATCACTTAAATGAACGTGAGGCTCGAGTGAGCTTCGGAGAAGAATGGGCCAGCGGCAATGCCGCCACCATTTTTAAGGAGAACATTTTGAGATTCCGAAGTATTTTAACCTCCACTATTGAGCACGATAGCTTAGAAATGCTGTCTTCAGGGAAAGTTCCCAAACTGAAAGCACTTGCTTTACACAACGGTACCGTGTATCGTTGGAATCGTCCTTGCTATGGCGTCACGGATGGAAAACCACATCTTCGTATTGAGTGCCGATACATTCCTTCAGGGCCCACCACGGTTGATGAGATTGCCAATATGGTGTTTTGGGTCGGCGTAATGAGCGGACGGCCTTCTAACTACGATGACGTTGCCCAGAAGATGAACTTTAAGGATGTCAAAAATAATTTCTTAAATGCCGCGCGCTACGGAAAGGCTTCTCAGATGATGTGGGACGGGCAGTTGGTGCCATCCCAAGAATTGATTACCAGCACATTGTTGCCGATAGCCCGCAAAGGGCTTGAAAAACTCAAAATAGACGTAAAGGATATTAATTTTTACTTATCAATTATTGAAAATCGGGCCAATGGGCAAGATGGTTGTCGTTGGATGCAAGAAACCTATCGAAATTTTAGAAAGGAAAACAAGCGCATCGACGCGTGTCGATTATTGACACGAAGTATTTATCACTTGCAAAAGGAAGGAGACCCAATATCTATGTGGAAGGTGTTGGGGAATGAGGAAGTATTGGAAGCTGAAGAAAAAAGTGTCAATCAATGCATGACGCGTAAAGTAATCACGGTTCATGAGAACGATAGTGCTGCTTTGGCAGCCAAAGTCATGGAGTGGCGAGATATACACCACTTGCCTGTTATCAACGACAAAGGGAAGCTAGTGGGTTTAGTGAGTTGGTCGGATATGAGTAGTATGCAAGAGACCACTACGGTGCCTGTGGGTGATTTCATGAAGCGAGATTTGATTCTAGTCAATCCAGAAGAATCTATGACTGCCGCGCGTTCGATGATGAATGAGCATCAGATTGGATGTCTTCCTGTGGTTTATCACGGTGCTTTGGTTGGAATTATTACCCGAAACGATTGTACCTAAGCGAGCCATGAATTCAGAGATTACAGAAAAACATATCGACCATATTTTGCTTACCCGAAAAGGTAAACCCACCGAACCAGCGGTGGTTTTTTTTGTAGCGATCCACGGGAATGAACCTGCTGGTTTGCTTGCCTTTAATGAGTTGGAAAACTGGCTAAAAAAAATTCCGATTACCGGATCTCTGTACGTGCTTTTGGGAAATCAGGAAGCTTTAGAGCAACGGAAGCGCTTTATTTCGGTCGACTTGAATCGCATCTGGACGCACCATCATATCGAAGCACTTCGGGATAATGGTCCTGATACGATCGAGGAACATCAGCAACGAGCATTGCTAGAACGGTTTGATGAGATGGTAAGCTACCACAAGGGCCCGATGTATTTCATTGATTTTCACACCACCTCCAGCGAGTCACCACCCTTTATTACAATCAACGACGCACTAATCAACCGAAAGTTTTCCCACCAATATCCTGTGCCTATTATTTTAGGAATAGAAGAATACCTAGACGGACCACTGTTGAGTTACATCAATCAATTAGGATTCGTGTCTTTGGGCTTTGAGTCTGGACAACACGACGAACGTATTTCAGTAGATTATGCAAAAGCCTTCATGGCTTTGACCTTGGTCTATTCAGGTCTGATTTCTGAAACTGAGCTTAAGAATTATAAGGCTTGTCACGAGTTGTTAATGCACTCCAAAGACGGTATGGGCTCATTTTACGAAGTGGTGGCGCGCCATGGTATTGAGGAGGCCGACAGTTTTACAATGGCACCTGGGTTTAAGAGCTTTCAAACCGTGAAAAAGGGCACATTGTTGGCACATCACAACGGAAGTGAAGTGAAGGCCCCGAACCATCTGATGGTTTTTATGCCGCTGTATCAGAAGCAGGGCGAAGAAGGATTTTTTGAAATTCGTAAAACACCACGATGGGCATTATGGCTTTCGGAAAAACTTCGCAAGTTTCGATTAGATCGCGTATTGACTTGGCTTCCTGGGGTGCGTTGGGCAGATGCCTCAAAAAGTGCACTTGTGGTAAATCTAAGGGTGGCGAGATTCTTGGCTCGCCAGGTTTTTCACCTCTTGGGATATCGCCATCGACAAGCAGATGAAACGCATATGAAACTCTACAATCGAGAACGAAAGGCGCAAGTAGATCGGTATGCCAATGAAAAGTGGTATCGTATGTAGTGCAGCAAAATCTTCGGACCAACATGGGCTACGCTCACCTTATGAAGAGCGAGGCCTTTGCTGCTGCTGTCAGATGCTTTTACGACTTTAGAATATTGTAAATAGTTCGCTCCGAAAGAAATAAACGCTCTGTCAACTCACAAACAATCACCTTCATTTGCTTGTCTTGGTTATTGTGTACATATCGCTCTACAAATTGCTTTCGCTTTTCCAATAGGTTGGTGCTTCTTTTCATAAGACATCATTTTAACAGAAATACTACATTTGTTTGAATATCACCCACTAAAATTGTATTTTAGCAACAAATTCGGGATAAAATTAAAACATATTACTAAATAACACAAACATATTGCTCAATATTCTGTAATAAGTTTGAAAAAGTGAACATCCATGGAGGCCATCAATGAAAAGATCAAAGCGATCATTGCACACTTTGGGCTTAATAACAATTCTTTTGCGAAGCGCATTGGGGTGACCAGCACAACGATCGATAGCATTACCACGGGACGCCTGCAAGCCGACGGCAGTCGGAAGCGCACAAAACCAGGTTATGATGTGCTAGAAAGTATCATTCAAGAGTTTGAGATTGACCCCAATTACCTTTTTGGAAGAAGTCAAGAAATGTCTACGGATGTACAACAAATTACGCATCCTGTATATACCGGAGTGCCGCAGGTAGTAGCTGTCGATCAAGAAGGTGAAGAGAATGTGGTGTATGTACCAGTTAAAGCCAGGGCGGGTTATTTGAACGGTTATGGCGATCCGGAATTCATAGAGGCACTGCCTTCGTTCCGGATGCCTTATTTAACGAATGGTACCTATCGCTGTTTTGAAGTACAGGGAAATTCGATGGTGCGTACTTTTTTTGATGGCGATCTTGTTTTCGGCCGCTATGTGGAGCAATTAAGCGATGTAAAAGATGGGCGTGTATACGTGGTGGTCAGCAGAAATGACGGAATTGTCTTGAAGCGCGTCATCAATCGCATTGAAGAGCGCGGAAAGCTCATCCTGAAATCAGACAACAAAGATGGCAATTATCCCACCTATACCATCGACGCTGAAGACATTATGGAGGTGTGGTATGTAACGATGTTTGCTTCTAAACAAATGCCTGAACCCGTAGACGTTTATGATCGTCTTCACGAGTTGGAGGGCAAACTGACGAATCTCGAAGAATCACTGAAATACAAAGCTTAAAAAAACCGCCTCGAACGAACAAGGCGGCTTTGTAGAAGATTCTTTAAAGTCTATTCACCCTCAAAAATATTATTCTCACGATTCACATCGGCCATCAGTCCAGAAGGGTCTAACACAATAGCTTGAATTTCGCTTTTGGGTTTTCCGATCTTAAGTACATAGGTAGGAAAGGCCCACGGCCAGTCTTCCAAGACGGTGCGTTTAATGCTCGGATATGGGTTTTCCTTTTCGCCACGCATCATGCGTAGAGATGTGTAAAAGGTTTCGCGACTTCCGTCTTTGTACACCACCAAAATGTCTTGTGGCATAGGCATCAAGCCCAAACGTTCTAATGTTACGTTGGTATTATTTCCGTCTTCGGTAACTTCTTTGATTGCATAATCGATCGTATTCGTGGTTTGCGTCCAATCGGTCAAATACCAGTCGAGTTCAATTCCAGATACTTTTTCTGCAGTTCTTTTGATATCGTTGGGCGTAGGATGCTTGAACTTAAAATCATCAAAATACTTTCGAATGGTTTCCATGAGTTTGTCTTGTCCAATCACATAGCCCAATTGCGCCAAGAAAACAGCACCTTTGCTATAGGCTGATGCGCCGTAGGCGGAGTTATATTCAAAACGATCTGCATGTGTGGTCTGAGGTTGTTCCTTGCCTGAAGTGGCCAAGCGCAGGTAGCTTCGGTAGCTGCCTTCAAAAGGATTTTCACGGTTTTGATCCATGATTTCGTTCATACACAAGGAAGAGATAAAACTGGTAAAACCTTCGTCCATCCATTCGTGTTTAGATTCGTTGGTGCCCAACATATGCTGAAACCAAGAATGAGCCATCTCATGCACCGTAACGCCTACTAAGCTTCCAAAACTGCGCTGCCCGGTAATCAAGGTACACATGGCGTACTCCATACCGCCATCGCCGCCTTGAATAACGGAGTATTGGTCGTACGGATAAGTGCCTATATTTTTGTTGAAGAAGGCAATGGTTTCTGCGGCTTTGGGCTGTAGGTTTTTCCAGTTTTCGCGAATGGCGTCTTCATCTTTGTAGAAGAAGTGAAGGAGAGGCCCATTATCCATTTGGAGCTTGTCATGCACATAATTTGGGTCTGCCGCCCAAGTGAAATCCATCACATTTGGAGCTTTGAAATGCCAGGTAAGCTTTCCGTTTTTCACTTTTTGCTTCACCACTTCACCTTCGTTTTCATAACCGTGACCAATTTCCAAAGGGTTTTGAAGATATCCAGTGCCTCCAACAGTATAGTTTTTATCGATATGTAACTTCACTTCAAAATCTCCCCAGACCTGATGAAACTCGCGACCGATATACGGATGGGCATGCCAACCTTCAAAATCGTATTCGGCTATTTTAGGATACCACTGTGTCATTGACAGGGCCACGCCTTCTTTGTTATTACGACCCGAACGGCGAATTTGAACAGGCACCTGGCCATCAAACTCCATGTCGAAGGTGACTTTTTCTCCAGGTTGAATTGCCTTAGCCAGATTGACTTCTAGCACAGTACCTGCCACTTCATAAGTTAGTGAGGTACCGTTTTGTTTCAAGCTTTTCACTTTGATAAAACCAATCTCATCGGGCGCCAATGCTGCAATACGACTGCCTACGCGTGAATCAGGATCTGCAATAGTACGAGAACGCACATCCATTTCACTTCCTGGCTGGAACGCATTGAAGTACAAATGATAAAACACGCGATTGAGTACATCGGGTGAGTTGTTGGTATATACTAGTTTTTGTGTGCCGCTGTATTGATAATTTTTAACGTTGAAGTCAATGTCCATTTGGTAATCAACGTGTTGCTGCCAATACCCTGAGCTCATCAGGGTTTCTTCCATCGGCTGCGAGGTCGCACTACTTTGCGCGCTACACGCATGCAATGATAGTGTAACTAGACTTAAAAAAAAGAGATACATGTGCATTCTCATGAGGAATAGTTTTAAAATAAAAAAGCCCTAAATAACTAGGGCTTTTGTGAATGATTATTTGGCTTTTTCAGCGGCAATGATCAGTGCATTGTAGGCATTTGCGATTTTGCCAGACTTCGATACTGTATTGAACGGCTTGGTCTGATCGCCCACCACCACTTGTGTTTTTAGTGGAAGACCAGAATCCATAATGACCTGCTTCACCTCTGCCGCACTAAGCGAAGGATACATACCCCTAATGAGCGCCGCAAGACCTGCAACCGCGGGAGCAGCCATGGAGGTTCCTCCTTTAAAATCGTATGTGCTCTTCGGAATGGTTGAATAGATCGCTGCGCCGGGAGCGAAAACATCTACGTTGTTCGCACCAAAATTCGAAAAGCCAGCAATTACTTCGGAACCGTAGGTTTCTGCCAAAGCTCCGATGGTGATAAAGTTATCAGCGACTTCTGTTCCATTGGTAAAATCAGTCGGAAAGCTAGCATTGACATCAATATCCTCGGAATCGTTGCCTGCAGCATTTACAATCAGCACATCTTTTTCGGCAGCATACTTGATAGCATCCCAAACCCATTCAGGATGAGGGCTAAAAGCTTTTCCGAAGCTACAGTTAATAACCTTCGCACCATTGTCTACAGCATAGCGAATGGCCAACGCGATGTCTTTATCATATTCATCTCCATCTGGCACTGCTCTGATGGTCATAATGGCAACATTGTTGGCCACACCATCCATTCCTTTTCCGTTGTTGCGCTTCGCAGCAATAATTCCGGCCACATGCGTACCATGACTAGCATCTTCCTTATCGGGACCAATTACGTTGTTATTTCCGTAACTCGTGTCGTTAAAGTTATTTGGATCATCACCCACTATTTTTCGTCCGTCAAACTCTACGTTCAGATTGTAGTTTAACTGCTCGTACACATAGTCCGAATACTCTTTTACTTGTTTCTTGTATTCTACAACGGTCCACTTTTGACCGTTCAAAACCTGCAACATGATGGCTTTTGCTTGCCCTAATGTTTGGTCTTCGGTTTGGATGGCTTGCACTTCTTCTTTGGTGAAGTCTTCCTTCTGAAGGTGATCACTTAGCGTTTTGTATACATTATTGAGAACGTCTACTTGTTGTTTGGCCTGCTGAAGCTCTCCCAATTCGGCATCTAGGGCAGCTTTAGCGGCAGCGTATTGCGGATGACTACTTCCTTGTGCTACAATACGCGTCATTTCAAGTTGTTCGTATCCAGCATCTCCCAGGAAATTCCAACCATGTACATCATCGATATAGCCGTTATTGTCATCGTCCTTGCCATTATTTGGAATTTCATCTTGATTGGTCCACACCACATCACGAAGGTCTTCATGTTCAATATCAATGCCAGAATCAATAACCGCAACAATTACTTTTTTCGGTTTTTTTCCTTTAATGATTTCTTTGTAGGCCTTGTCAATACTCATACCTGGTACGGTATCCGCGACAAGGTCCATATGTCCCCAGCGTTTCTTTTCATCTTCGGTCAGCTCTACATACTTTAACGGAATGGCGTCGATTTTCTCAATGGGCGTCGACAGGATGACGGGAGCACTCCCTCCACAACCAGATAAAAGCACGGCAACCATAGCCGGCAAAAGAAAATTCTTAAATCTCATATGTTTGATTTTAATTTGAATTAAAAGAGATCCTCTGCCTTGTAGACTTCAGCGAGTCGCACTCCTTTTTCGGTATGCTTCACACTGATCAACTCGTGGTAAGGATCGTGTTCCAAAAATAAGTAATAATTATCATCGGCGGCCTTGGTTAGAAAGGTGGCCTTTTCTTCAAGCGTAAGCAAAGGTCTGGTGTCGTATCCCATTACATACGGTAACGGAAGATGCCCAGCAGTAGGTAGTAGATCGGCCATAAATACGATGGTTTCGCCCTTGTAACGAATGTGAGGAATCATTTGCTTTTCCGTATGACCATTCACCAAAAGAACTTCAAACCCTAACTCTTGTTTGGCATTCTGCACAAAATGGAGTTGACCGCTTTCTTGTATGGGAAGAATATTTTCCTCCAAGAAAGAGGCCTTTTCACGGCGATTCGGTTTGGTGGCCCATGCCCAGTGATCTGCATTGCTCCAAAAGCGTGCATTTTTAAAGGCAGGCTCGTAACCTGTGCGGTTTGTATTCCATCGAATACTTCCTCCACAATGATCAAAATGCAGGTGTGTCATGAATACATCCGTAATATCATCTCTATGAAACCCATATACAGCTAAGGAGGCATCCAAGGAGTGATCGCCCCACAAGTAGTAATACCCGAAAAATTTATCAGACTGCTTGTTGCCCATTCCCGTATCAATCAAAATAAGTCGGTCGCCGTCTTCGATCAGAAGGGATCGGGCCGCCATTTCGATCATATTGTTCGCGTCTGCAGGGTTGGTTCGTTGCCAGAGTGTTTTCGGTACCACTCCGAACATGGCACCGCCATCTAGTTTGAAGTTTCCTGTTTCAATCGCGTACAATTTCATAACAACTTGACTATAAGTTGGCGCAAATTACTAATTGCGCTGCAATTACAGAGGTTTGCTCTTTGGTGTTGGCGAATTTTTAACAAGAGACGAAGGCACTTTTTCAAAAAGTAGTAAATTCACCCAAAAACAAGGCTATGTTAGAACTTGCCAGCATTATTATCTTAGGAATTTTGGCACAGTGGGTGGCTTGGAAATTCAAGATTCCAGCCATTTTACCACTAATTCTGATTGGCTTGTTGATCGGACCGATTTCTACCATGTTTTCCGCAGATGGCGAAAAGTGGATTGAACCGGTCTGGAATGCTACTACAGGGAGAGGCTTTTTTCCTGGTGAGAACCTTTTTTACTTTGTTTCCCTAGCGATCAGCATCATCTTATTTGAAGGAGGACTGACATTACGAAAAAACGAAGTGCGTAATGTAGGGCCCGTGATCACAAAACTGATCACCGTAGGTACTTTGATCACCTTCTTTGCTTCTGGAGCCTTGGCGCATTACATATTTGAACTAAGTTGGAAGATTAGTTTCTTGTTCGGCGCCTTGGTGATTGTAACAGGACCTACCGTGATCTCTCCGATTCTACGTAACATTCCGTTGAAGAAAGATGTCTCTGCGGTTTTAAAGTGGGAAGGCATACTTATCGATCCCATCGGAGCACTTGCGGCCGTATTGGTGTTTGAGTTTATTACTGTGGGCGAAGGCAATGCGTTTACGAAGACTGCCCTAATTGAGTTTGGCAAGATTGTACTCTTCGGAACCACGTTTGGATTCACCTTTGCTCATGCACTTATTTATATGATCAAACGTGATTGGATTCCACATTATCTGCTCAATGTAGTTTCACTTTCCGTGGTGCTATTGGTATTTGTAGAGTCTGACATTTTTGCACACGAATCAGGGCTCTTGGCCGTAGTAGTGATGGGCTTGGTGATGGGAAATGCCAATCTTCCCAATATCAAAGAACTCTTGTACTTCAAAGAATCATTGAGTGTGCTATTGATTTCTATTCTGTTCATTCTATTGGCGGCGAATATCGACATTCAGGATTTACTGCGTGTTTACAACTGGAATAGCGCTATCCTATTTGCCTGTATCGTCTTTTTGGTGCGTCCGCTAGGCGTATTCTTAAGTACTATTGGTTCCAATCTGAAGTTGAACGAAAAGCTCTTTATCAGCTGGGTGGGTCCCAGAGGTATTGTGGCTGCCGGTATTGCCTCGCTATTTGGCACTAAACTGGCACAGAATGGTGAGCCAGGTGCAGAATACATTACCCCACTGGTTTTTATGATCGTGTTGGGAACAGTTTTGCTCA
The DNA here is from genome assembly GCA_963922975.1 of uncultured Spongiivirga sp. Taxonomy (GTDB): domain Bacteria; phylum Bacteroidota; class Bacteroidia; order Flavobacteriales; family Flavobacteriaceae; genus JANQRC01. Next base: position 21,074 of record CAWUKP010000007.1, read on the forward strand.
ATGCCACCACGGCAAGACCTTTTGCTAGATTAGTGGGTGTCTTCCTAAAAACATCTAAAGGAATTTTAATTGTGGGTGCCAACAACTTTTCTCGTTTGATTGCGAAGTACTTGGCCGACAACGACCGGCATGTGGTATTGGTAGATACCAATCGCGAGAATGTCAACGAAGCACAAGAAATGGGGCTTCAAGCGGTGGAAGCGAATATTTTTTCGGAGGATCTAACCACCAATATTGAGTTTAGTGATATGGGATACTTAATGGCTTTAACGGCCAGCAAGGAAGTAAATAACTATGCTCTCAATCGTTTTGCCCCCAGCCTTGGGGAAAATGGTGCTTTCCGACTCATTACGCACGAAGAGATCAATACTGAAGAGGCTGAAGACCCCAATATTCTCTTCTCCACCTCAGATGACTTCATCAATTTGAGTGAAGTGGCTAGGGATTTCCCGGTGATCAACGAATTGGAAGTAACTTCTAAGGAACATTTCACAGAAACGATAGATACCATCAAAAGCTCCAAAGAGCGCATTCCTATCTTCTTGAAATCACAAGATGGTGTAATTAACATCCTGACCAAGGACTTGGAAGTAAACGGGGTGGCGGCAGGCGACCTACTGGTATATCTAGGAAAACCATTGAAATTTAATGTAGGCTAACTGCGGTTAAACCGTATGTTGGCAACAAAAAAGACGCATTTCACAAAGTTTTATTTGAAAGTTCTGCACGGCAAGCTACTTTCGAGGAAGTGATTGTAAAAAATCATACCATGAAAAAGCTACTTATTGCTGCAGCCATAGTCCTACTTACTATGCTAGTGTGTGTTTAGAGCCCCTTTGCCCCAAACGAAGGAAAAGAAGGTATTACGAAAGAGTGTCCCCCAAGGAGACTCTTTTTTTTGTGCTCAATTCATCCAAATATTTTTCTTGTTCACCTTGTTTTTATCCCAATTCGGCAGAAACCGTTCGTAGGTCAAAAACGTGATCACGAGTTTTGAGTCATCAAAAAACGAACAGTTATGTACTTAAGAACGATCCTATTACTATTACTCGGATTCTCAAGCTGGCAACTATCTGCGCAGTTTGAAATCAGAGGTCAAGTGAAAGACAACACCAATCAATCACTACCATTTGCCAATGTCTTGCTATATGCCGACGATGCCGAAGAAGCAGAAACAGGCATGGCCAGCGATGAGGATGGAAATTTTAATTTTAACGATTTGAAGGCAGGCACATATAAGATAGAGGTCTCCTTCTTGGGCTTTGAAACGTATACATCCGATCCTATTCAAGTAGACAACAACACTCCAAGTTTTTCTTTAAACATTACGCTGGAACAGGAAATGCTCGATGAA
>CAWUKP010000008.1:0-22069 GCA_963922975.1 uncultured Spongiivirga sp.
GCGTTTGACCTCTACTTTTTGGTTGAAAAAGAACCGCATATCATTCAAGCTGTTGGTGCTTTCGATGCATTGAAAACGTTTGATCTTGGTTACAATGTGGAAGATGCGCAAGACGAAGGGACCTTCACGTTCATGTTGGATGGCTTGGAAAACTTTGATTCTGATGTGAATGTATATATCAAAGACAATATCGATAATACGATCCATCAGATCAACCATACACCATTTACCGTTCAGTTGAATTCAGGCGAATTTCACGATCGTTTTCAACTAGTCTTTGAGCCAGGTGAAACCCTTTCAGATCAAGACCTAGACTTGGAAGACTTTGAAGCGTTCTATGCCAACGATCAAAAGGCCTTTATGATTCAAAATACCTCAGGAATTACGGTTCATGGAATAGAAGTGTATAATATGGTTGGTCAAAGGTTACTATCAAAAAAGTTGAATAGTCAAGAGCCGGTTATTCGAGAAGACATCGCTCTGAACAAGGGCGCTTACATCGCTTTGATCAAGACAGACAGCGGTACGATCACCAGAAAATTTATGCACTAAGAATTAAAAAGAAAGGCCACATGAGTAATGTGGCCTTTTTTAGTAGTTACTGTATTGCTTGTTCCAAATCGTGTATCAGATCGTCCACGTCTTCAATACCTACGCTTAATCTAATCAACGAATCCACCACTCCAGTTTTCTCTCGCTCTTCTTTAGGAATAGAAGCGTGTGTCATACTTGCCGGATGACCAGCTAATGATTCTACCCCACCTAACGATTCTGCTAGTGTAAACACTTTTAGATTTTCGACAATACGAATGGCTTCTTCATAATTGTTGCCTTTGGTGACAAAAGATACCATGCCGCCGAAATCACGCATTTGTTGTTTGGCAATCTCATGGTTGGGATGGTCTTCGAAGCCAGGCCAATACACCTTTTCAATTTTTGGATGCTTCTTGAGATAGTGCGCAATAGCACGCCCGTTATCGCAATGGCGCTGCATTCGTACATGCAAAGTTTTAATTCCACGAAGTGCCAAGAAGCTATCCATAGGCCCACAAACGGCGCCGCTTGCATTTTGAATAAAGTACAATCGATCTGCCAATTCTTTATCCTTTACCACCAATGCGCCCATGACTAAATCGCTATGCCCCCCTAAATACTTCGTAGCGGAATGCATCACAATATCTGCTCCCAATTCAAGCGGTTGCTGTAAATAGGGTGTGGCAAAAGTATTATCGACAGCAAGCAGCAATTCATGCTTTTTAGCTACAGAAGCCACCGCCTTGATATCAATCACATTCATCATAGGATTGGTAGGTGTTTCCACCCAAATAAGCTTGGTACGCTCATTGACAAACTCTTCAATCTTTGCTGCATTTTCCATCCCGATAAAGTGGAATTTCAATCCAAAATCCTCGAAAACTTTGGTGAACAGGCGATAGGTTCCTCCGTACAAATCGTTGGTAGAGATGATCTCGTCTCCTGGTTTGAGTAATTTCATCACTGCGTCTATGGCTGCGAGACCGCTTCCAAAAGCCAATCCAAACTTCCCGTTTTCGATGCTTGCGAAAGCATTTTCCAAGGCATTTCTCGTCGGGTTGTGTGTCCGACTGTATTCATAGCCTTTATGCCCTCCGGGCGTTGTTTGGGCATAGGTAGACGTTTGATAGATTGGTGGCATCACGGCTCCATAGGCTTTATCATGTTCTTGTCCGCCGTGAATCGTCTTGGTATTGAATTTCATAAGTATTGTTCTAAAAGATGCACAAAAATATTGTTTCCCTTTGGTGTTTACAACCAGCAGTGTACTTTAGATACGTTATTCTAAAATGCTAATATGAAACAGTTCTTGAGAACCCTTGTGTTGTCAATCGTCTTGCTTGGTTGTGAAGAGGATGCAAGCCTTACATTTGTGGCTCAAGAATTTCCTGCCAATGGCTGCGAAACCTGTCCGAAAGTGGAAGTAATCATTCCTGAAGCCTTTGGTAAAGACAGCGTGGCGCTGGCCATCAATGATGAACTAAAAGCCTTTGCAATTGCCACGCTGAATCCGTTGGAAGAGCAGGAGCAAGCGAGTATTGAAGATGCCATACAGGAATTCAACCAAGAATATGCAAAGCTCAAGGAAGACTACGAAGAAGCGGTGCCTTGGGAATTGACATTAGACGGAACCGTTTCTTACCAATCAGAAACCTTAGTTTCTATCCGTATGGATTCCTATTCCTTTACAGGAGGAGCGCATGGATACGGAGCTACTTCCTTTCTCAACTTCAATCCTCAAACAGGCGATTTAATGGAGTCTCAAGACTTCATATCTGATTACAATGGTTTCACTCGTTTTTGTGAGGCTCGATTTCGAAGTCAAGAAAACATTCCTGGAGGTGAAAATATCAACAGCACAGGCTACTTTTTTGAAGGAGATCGGTTCCATCTTCCTGAAAGTATAGGTTTCACAGCAACGGGCATGATATTGGTCTACAACGCTTACGAAATTGCTTCGTATGCGGATGGCCAAAAGATATTAGAATTCACATTTAAGGAAGTACAGCCTTTTCTAAAAAACAACATGAATTAGTATGTTGACACAGTCGTACTATCAGCTTTCCCTTAACTTTATCCCTACACCAATTCGTACTGCATGAAAAAAATATACCACCTAAGCACCTGCAACACTTGCCAGCGTATTTTAAAGGAATTGGCACCCTTAGATGATTTTGAATTACAAGACATCAAAAGCGACGCCATTACCGAAAGGCAAGTAGACGAAATGAAGGGTTTAGCAGGAAGCTATGAGGCGCTTTTTAGCAAGCGGGCACGGCTGTACAAGGAACGTAATCTAAAAGAAAAAAGTCTGACGGAAGCTGATTTTAGAACGTTGATTCTGGAGCATTACACCTTTTTAAAACGCCCAGTGATCTTGACGGACGGGCAACTATTCGTAGGCAACAGCAAACAAACCATCGAAGCCGCCCGAAAGGCCATTCACTCCTCATGAACAAACGAACCCTTGCACTTTTAGCCGCATTTGGCGCTAGCTTGATTTATGCCCTAAATCACACCATTGCCAAGGGTATTATGCCTACATATATCAAACCTTTTGGTTTTATCCTCTTGCGCGTGGTGGGCGCTTCTGTACTATTTTGGTTGATTGCGTTTTGGGGGCCGAAGGAAAAGATTGCAAAATCTGATTGGCTACGCGTGCTTTTTTGTGCGCTTTTCGGAATGGTCATCAATATGCTCATGTTCTTCAAAGGTTTAGAGTTGTCCACTCCAATCAATAGTTCTGTGATCATCACTATTTCTCCTATTCTGGTGTTTTTATTGTCGGCCTTTCTCATTGGAGAGCGCATTACTTGGCTTCGTGCCCTTGGTATTGTTTGCGGTTTTGCTGGGGCTTTGGGGCTGATTTTATTTGGAAAAGAATTACGAGCCGATGCTCCGAATATTCCCTTAGGAAATTCATTATTCATCATCAATGCGGCCTCTTATGCGGTGTATTTAGTATTGGTGAAACCATTAACGGCCAAATACCATTCCTTCACCCTAATGAAATGGTTCTTTTTGATTGCGGTTTGTATCAACTTCCCGGTAACCATCTCAGAATTTTCAGAAGTGCAGTGGACTGAGTTGCCCATGGATGTCATCTGGAAAATGGTATACGTAGTAGTAGGTACTACGGTGCTTACCTATTTGTTGAACATTTTTGCCTTGCGCGAATTGAAAGCTTCCACCATTGGTGCATTTATCTACTTGCAGCCACTTTTGGCCATTGCCTACGCCATCGCGGTGGGCGCAGACTCCTTGAATTTGACCAAAATATTGGCCTCGCTACTCGTATTTCTGGGGGTTTATTTGGTCACCAAAAAAGCGGAAAAATTGGGTTAACTACGCTAAGTCGACTGGCTTTTTGGCGTGTTTTCGGGTATCCTCTTTTGTTAAAATACGGAAAGACGAGGGTCGTTCGATCTTCTCTAATAAACCGAAAACTTCTGGAGGCAACTGTGTCAGTTTTCGTTCCTTCAGGTCAATCCAGGCACCCATCATTTCGTAGTGTGCAAAGTTCTTTCCTTGATGATCGTAAAAATTCTGAGTGAATTCGAAGAACATACCATCTTCACTAAGACCAGTCAACTCCAAGGAAACTTTCACTGGTTTGCCTGCAAAAACCTCTTTGAAGAAGTAAATGTGCTCATAAAAAACGACGGGTCCAATATTGTGCTTGGCCATCATGCGCTGGTCGAAGCCATGGGCATTTAAGAAGCCCATACGTGTATGAGCGGCATATTCAATGTAGGTTTTATTCGCCAAATGTCGGTTGGCATCTAAGTCATTCCAGCGAATATCAAATTCTTTTAAATACATATGTTTTTCTTGTCGTGGGTAAAAATACAAACTCTGTCTCGTAAATGATTGTTGAATTAGGTTTAAGAAAGACATCTTATTCCTGATACATCGTTCTAATCGCCCATCAAAGTTGGTGGTCTTTCTGTATCTTTAACCAAAGCCAGCCTTTCATGCGGATCGCCACTTTTTTTCAAAGCAAGATTTTCCCCATTCTTCTGGTGAATTTCATTGGCATTCTTGGGTACAGTATTGTGATTCCTATTCTAATCTTTATCGTTGTTGACCTCGGTGGCAATGGTTTTATCTATGGAATTCTGGGCGCTATGTATCCTTTGTTTCAATTTATAGGCGCTCCTATTTTAGGACGACTTTCGGATCGAATTGGTCGTAGAAAAGTGCTCATCATCTCGCAGGCAGGTACCTTCATTGCTTGGGCACTCTTTCTTTTGGCGTTTGCGCTCCCCAAAACTACACTCTGGACTCAAGACACCGCTACCACGGGGACCTATGTTATGACCTTGCCCTTGGCACTCATTTTTATAGCACGCGTTTTCGATGGTTTCACAGGAGGAAATGTCTCTGTGGCCAACGCCTATCTCTCAGACATTTCTACGGATGCCGATCGCAATCAAAACTTTGGACTTATGGGAGCTTCAACGAGTACAGGTTTTGTGCTGGGTCCAGCCCTAGCAGGATTATTGGCTTCTACTATGCTAGAAGAGAAACTGCCCCTCATGCTAGCAGCACTCATTTCTCTGATCGCCATTTTTGTGATTCACACCCGATTAAAGGAGAGTAATCCGTGTGTGGTCGATACCAGCCCAGGTAGTGTCAAAGGACTGCGTCGTTTTTTTCAGGTAGAGCATAAAGACTGTTACACCGAAGGTGAAGAAACTACACAATCAGAAAGTCATAGTGGCTTTCTTGCTATACTAAAGATCACAGGCATTCCAGTATTGTATGCAATCTATTTCTTGACATTCTTGGCATTCAGTCTGTTTTACGCCGGACTTCCTATTTACGCCAATACCATGCTAAATTGGACCGCCACAGAATTGGGCTTTTTTCTTGCCTACTCAAGTTTGATCATGATTCTCGTTCAAGGACCTTTACTGAGCAGACTCGCAAAACGCTTTAACAATCAAACACTTATTCTAATTGGGGCTATTTTTTTGGCGGCAAGCTTCTTTCTGCTTTCGGTTACACATTTAGGCATTTTGTATTTGGCAAATACATTGCTCTCTATTGGTAACGGCTTGATGTGGCCCAGTTTTTTAGCACTGCTTTCGAAAAAAGGAAATAAATCAAAACAAGGGGCTATACAGGGCTATGGCAATAGCATGGGTAGTTTTGCGAGCATGATTGGATTAGTTGTTGGTGGAGTCCTTTTCGAAACGATGGAGACAAGGGTATTTCAAATTGCAGGAGTAGTTTTCTTGGTGGTTACGATTTTGGCCTTACTATTCTTGAATAGACCTGAAAGTAAAAGGGAAGTATTGGAATCTGCAAGACCTGCTTCTGCATAAAAAAAAGACACCCTTGGGTGCCTTTTCTATTAAAGTGGTCTGCCTTTGAGTCGTTTTTCTATTTTTTGTTTCTTCACAGTCAGACGCTTCATCAAATCCATAAGGCTTTGATCTTTGGTCTGCTTGTAAATCTCATTGACACCTAAAACGTATTCTTTTAATTTTCGTGCGGCCACAATACGATCGCTCGTAGTCTTAATACTAAGCTTTTGTTGCTCGTATTTTGTTGCCTGTAAAACTATATCTGCGTTCATGTATTTGAAATTTTGATAAATTTAAATTTCACAACTTTATTTTCTGTTAAACGTTGGTTAAAATGTATTCAACAGGATATTGATTGTGTTGATACTCACATAAGATATGCCAATAGTTCGATCTGCTTATCAGCCGAAGCACGTTTTTAAAAGTAACCACTTCTCCACCATCTATGCGGGTTTGCTGCGGAAGGTGAATGGAGTTGTCCAAAAGCGTGAGCGCATGAATCTTCCTGATGGTGACTTTCTGGATCTCGACTGGAGTTTCGCGTCAAAACCTGGTGAAAAGTTGATCATTCTCATTCATGGTCTGGAAGGAAATGCGCAACGACCTTATATGTTAGGAAGTGCCAAGATTTTCAATCAATACGGCTTTGATGCAGTTTGTGTAAATCTTCGAAGCTGCAGCGGAGAACCTAATTTACTATATCGTTCTTATCATTCGGGGGCAACAGAGGATGTAGAAGCAGTAGTGCAGCACGTACTGCAACATCATAACTACCATACGCTTGTTTTAAAGGGATTTAGCCTTGGTGGCAATCTGACCTTGAAGTATGTAGGTGAACAACATCAATTACCTGAAGAACTCAAAGCCGCCATTGCAGTCTCCACGCCTTGCTATCTCTATGGTTCTATGCTCGAAATTCACAAACCCAAAAATGCCCTCTACGCCCATCGCTTTAAAAAACACTTGGAAGAAAAACTGCGTTGGAAGCAACAGCAGTTCCCCAATAAGATCACTGAGGAAAATATTGCAGGCATTAAGACGCTCAAAGATTTTGATGATTTTTATACCTCTAAAGCGCATGGATTTGAGGATGCATTGGATTATTACGAAAAGGCGAGTTCGCTACCGCATTTACCCAAAATTAATATTCCAACACTTTTGTTGAACGCGAAAAATGATTCTTTTCTCTCCGAAGAATGCTATCCCTACCAGGAGGCTGCAGCCAGTGACTCATTATATTTGGAGGTTCCGAAACACGGAGGACATGTTTCTTTTTACGATCGGGGCAATGTCTATTACAATGAAAAAAGAGCCATAAAATTCATTGAAGAATTGAACCTTTGAATTCCGAAAGCTCCGAAGAGTTTTAGTATCTTTAAAACATAAAAGAAGTAACATGAAGCGAAGCATTTACCCCCTTGCACTTATTCTATCTTTTCTAATGGTCAGTTGTGGCGGAGAAGAGAAAAAGAAAGAAGATAAATTCACCTATCAAACACAAAAAGAGAGTACTTCAGGAACTACTGCCAAAGAAACAAGTAGCACTCCTATTGATATGGACAATCAAGGGATCGGACCAATTTCTGATTTTTCTTTTGAAGATGGTATTGATAACGAATTAGCCGCTACTGGCGAAGCTTTGTTCAAAGCCAAATGCACAGCGTGTCATAAACCAGTCCAAAAGTTTATTGGCCCTGGAATGAAAGACATCTATGAGCGTCGTAATCCAACTTGGGTCATGAATATTCTCCTTAATCCAGATGAAATGCTTCAAAAAGACCCCATCGCCAAAGCATTGTTGGAAGAATACAACGGGGTACTCATGATCAACCAGAATCTCACCGAAGACGAAGCTCGCGCCATTTCTGAGTATTTCAGAACCTTGTAGGCCCTTATTTCTGAGAAGCTTTTTGCTCTTTAATTCTCGCTAAAAGTCTTTCGTCAAAGTAGACTCCTCCCACGTGCATGTCCGCCGGCGTTCTGTGGCTCATGTAGTGACCCTGTTGATCTCTGGAGGATTTGGTTTTCTTTTTCATCTTTTTTGTTTAAAGATAATTAATATAAGTTAAACAAAAATGATAAAGTCGTGTTAATTCACTAAAAATCATCGGCTTGCCGATACGCTTCTATGACGGCAAGTTCTCCTTCTCGCCCCTTTTGCGAATTGCCGTGTTCCATGCCTAGAATTCCTCTGAAGCCTTTCTGATGAATGAATTTAAAAACATTAAGATAGTTGATTTCGCCTGTAGTAGGTTCATTACGCCCAGGATTGTCTCCAATTTGGAAGTAGGCAATTTCATCCCAACATTTCTCTATATTAGGTATGAGATTACCTTCCTGAATCTGTTGATGATAAATATCGAAGAGAATCTTGCAAGCAGGTGAATCTACAGATTTACATACATCATAGGCCTGAGCAGCTTTGGTCAAAAATAACCCTGGATGGTTTCTGAAATTCAAAGGTTCTAAAACCATTGCCAAACCGTGAGGCTCCAACAGAGCTGAAGCGCGTTTTAGCGTTTCCACTACATGAGCGGTCTGATAGCCCATATCCTGACGGAGGTCCAAATGCCCAGGAACCACCGTCATCCATTTGGCGTTTACGCGCTTGGCTACCTCAATCGATTCTTTGATTTGCTGAAGAAACTCCTCGCGCCATGCCTGTTTGCCACTAGCTAGATTGGGCTCTGTCCAGTAGATTTTATGCGCTACAAAAACACCCATCTCCAAACCGCGTTCTTCAATCACTTTGGCCATAGCCGTTTGTGTTTCAACGGGCCGCGATTTCATCTCGTTATCCTCAAAGGCTTGAAAGCCTTGATCTGCCATGAAGTGCAACTGATCGAGTACATCTTCGCCAGCATGATGTTTAAACATGCCAATATGAGGTGCATATTTCAGGCGAAAGGGCACACGTTCTTTTTTGGACTGATGGGTCCACCCAAAAACAGAAGCGCTACCCAATGCAAAAGCACTGGATAGCGCGGATTTTTTGATAAAGTTTCTGCGTTTCATCCTAAGGACCAAGCTTTGCCGCCTGTGGTTTCTTGAAGATCTACACAGCCTTCTTGCTTCCCAGGTATAGGTGCGTAGGCCAATACATTCTCACCTACAAATTCTGTGTTGCGATAGCCCCAAACTGCCAGTCCACGTAGGTTGCTCAACAACACAAAAATCATGTTCTCTTCAGAGAAATCACTTTCTCCTCCGCTAGCCATAGCTTCCACAAATGGGCCCATTTGCTGGTAGATTTCTTGCTCTTCTTCCTTCGTCTTCTTTAATGCTGCAGCGATTACGGGTTCTAGCTCTTCGGTTTTCAACTTTTTCAGCTCTTCCTTCTCCGTATCCCGCTTCAATTTCCCTGTTAAAACGCCCAGTAGGTGTTTGGAGAGCGTTTGCTCTTCTGCTTCCACCACTTCCTTCATGTATTGATCCATGAATTTATGTACGTTCACCTCTACGGCGCTTGGCAAGGTTTCCGTAGCTGGAATGATAATATCTAAAGCCTTTCTCAATACGATTCCCTCTTCCTCCGTAAAAAAACTGGGGAGCCAAGGTTCTTCCGTTTGACAACTCTGTAAGATGCTTAAAGCCGTCGGAGTGGCTACCAAGAATCCGAAAGACAATCCTATATTCTTTAATACTGTTCTTCTTTCCATAATTGGGCTATTAAATGTTCATCTTTTTCAATTCTGCTACGGCGTGGTTAGCCGCTCTCGCTGTCAGTGCCATGTAGGTAAGGGATGGATTCTGGCATGCCGCTGAGGTCATGGCCGAACCATCGGTTACATAAACATTAGGAACGGCGTGTAACTGATTATTGCCATTAAGAACGGAAGTTTTCGGATCGCGACCCATACGTGCAGTACCCATTTCGTGAATTCCCAATCCAGGAGCACCAATATCGTCCCATGGCTGTACGTCTGTAAAGCCTGCTTTGTCCAACATATCCATGGCTTGAGCCACCATATCCTTACGCATGTTCAATTCGTTTTCTTTGAACTCAGCATCGAAGGTTACTGTGGGTAATCCCCATTGGTCGAGCTTGGCATAATCCAAGGTCATTTTATTCTCATGGTAGGGTAAGGTTTCGCCGAAGCCCATCAAGCCCATTTGCCATCCTCCCGGTTGCACAATGGCCTCGGTTAAGGCCTTACCATGACTCAGCTCTCGAATGGTTTCTGTCCAGTCTTGTCGGCTCGCGCCTCCTTGATAGCCATATCCTCTAAGGAAGTCTTTCGCATTGGTTTCTCCTCCCATATTGCGGAAACGAGGAATGTAAATTCCGTTAGGCCTCCTTCCCGTGTAGTATTTGTCTTGAAAACCATCGAATTTACCAAAAGCCCCCGCTTTGAAGTGATGGTCCATAATGTTATGTCCCAACTCTCCAGAATCATTCCCCATTCCGTTGGGAAAACGATCACTTTTCGATTGCAATAAAATACTGGTAGAAGCCACCGCTGACGCACACAAGAAAATTACTTTCGCCTTGTACTCATAGGTTTGCTTGGTTTCGGCATCTATTAATTTGACGCCTGTGGCTCTTTTGCTGTCAGCGTCATACATCACTTCATACACAATAGAATTGGGTCGAAGTGTCATATTTCCGGTTGCTTCGGCAGCAGGTAGGGTAGATGAATTACTACTGAAATACGCTCCAAAAGGACAACCGCGCATACAGCGATTACGGTACTGGCATGTACTGCGTCCCATACCAGGTTTTGTGCCTTCGGTAATATGAGCCGTACGACCAATGGTCAGTACCCGATCTTGGAAGTTCTTGGCAATCTCTTGTTTCAAATGATCTTCCACGCAATTGAGCTCCATGGGTTTCAGGAACTGTCCATCTGGTAATTGCGGTAGTCCAAGCCGTTCTCCGCTCACTCCAATATACTGTTCTACATGGTCGTACCACGGTTGTAAGTCTTTGTAGCGAATAGGCCAGTCAACTGCTATGCCTTCCTTCGCATTGGCTTCAAAATCTACATCTCCCATTCGGTAGCTTTGGCGTCCCCACATCAAGGAGCGCCCTCCTACATGGTACCCACGAATCCAATCGAAACGCTTAGTTTCGTTGTAAGGATGGTCGATGTCGTCTACAAAAAAGTGGCTATGTCCTTTATCAGTAGTGTAGCCTGTGCGGTGCTGTTTCTCTTGGCGTGCAATATCTGCTTGAGTTGGCTCCCCTAAATTAGGCATATCCCAGGGGTCTAAATGAGCGGTTTTGTAGTCTTCCACATGCTTCACCATACGCCCTCGTTCAAGTACTAGAGTCTTCAATCCGTTCTCACAAAGTTCTTTTGCGGCCCAGCCCCCGCTAATGCCCGTTCCCACTACGATTGCGTCGTATTCTTCTTGGGGTGCATTGTAATAAAATGTGCTCATGCTAGCTTTGGTTGATTTATAGGTTATCTGATTAAATATAAAATTAATTTTCTACTTTTAGAGGGCATATATTGCGATATATGCAATCGAAATCGGTTTCGTTTTAAAACTTTAACAAAAAACTGTTAAAATCATATCATGAACAGACGAAAATTCGCCAAAAATGTAGCCTATGCCGGCGCAGGTGTTTCCTTTTTGGGTTTGGCTGCCTGCGGAAAAGAAAAGAAAGAAGAAAAAAGCACTACAGAATCTCCAACGATGGAAATAAAAGCTCCATTTTTTAAGCTCTCTTTGGCGCAGTGGTCGATTCACCGAATGATTCAAGAAAAAGGGTTAAATCCCTTTGAATTTGCCAGCAAAGCCAAGGCTTGGGGGTTTGCAGGGCTCGAATATGTCAGTCAATTATATGAGTCCACATTAGAAAAGCCGAATGGTATTGATCTATTTGTGAAAGAATCCAAATTGAGAAGTGCAGATCAGGGGATTGAAAACCTCATCATCATGGTGGATCATGAAGGAGATTTGGCCGTAACAGACCAAAACGAACGCAGCAAAGCAATTGATAATCATAAAAAGTGGATGGATGCTGCAAAAGCCTTAGGATGTCATTCCATTCGCATCAACCTTTTCGGCACTAACGATCCTACAGAATGGAAACCCGTTTGTGTAGAATCTTTGTTCAAACTAGGGGAATATGGTAAATCTGTAAATGTTAATGTATTGGTAGAAAACCACGGTTGGCTTTCTTCGAATGGAGCCCTTTTGGCGGAAGTCATGAAGGAAGTGAATCATCCCTTCTGCGGAACACTCCCCGATTTTGGAAATTTCTGTACCAAGCGCAAAGACGGTGCCCGCTGGGGCGAATGTGAAGAAGAATACAACATGTACCAAGGTGTCAAAGAGTTGATGCCGTATGCCAAAGCTGTCAGTGCCAAGTCGTATGACTTTGACGCCCAAGGCAACGAAACCAAAATTCATTATGCCAGAATGCTTCAAATTGTCAAGGACCATAATTACACAGGATTTATCGGAGTAGAGTACGAAGGCGATCGGTTGTCTGAAGAAGAAGGCATCATAGCTACCAAAGAGCTACTGCTTAAAACTGCTCAGGAGATCGCCTAACACTAACTAGCAACTACAACCAACCTTCACAACTATGAATACAACCAAACAGTTTCAGCTGTCACTTATGATGTTTTTAGAATTCTTCATTTGGGGTGGCTGGTTCGTTACTTTAGGTACTTTCCTTGGGAATAATCTCAATGCCGTTGATGGCGAAATTGCACAAGCTTTTTCTACCCAATCCTGGGGTGCCATTATTGCCCCTTTCATTATTGGGCTTATTGCGGATAAATATTTCAACGCCGAGCGAATCTTAGGCCTTCTGCATTTGATTGGAGCTGTTTTAATGTATCAAATGGCCAATGCTTCTGATTTTTCTGTCTTCTATCCCTATGTTTTTGCCTATATGGTGGCCTACATGCCAACTTTGGCCTTGGTGAATTCCGTAGCGTTCAATCAAATGAACGATCCCGCAAAACAATTCTCTTTTATTCGGGTATGGGGAACCGTGGGCTGGATTGCTGCTGGATTGGTCATTAGCTATTTGTTCAATTGGGATTCGCAAGAAGCCATCGGAGATGGGATGCTGAAAAATACCTTTTTAATGGTGGCAATTGCCTCAGCCATACTAGGTGTTTTCTCGTTTACCTTGCCCAAAACCCCTCCAAAAGGTAAAGGCGAAAAAACTACACTCTCCGACATCCTAGGCCTGGATGCACTTTCACTATTAAAAGATCGGAATTTCTTGGTGTTTTTCCTTTCCTCCATCCTGATTTGTATTCCACTAGCTTTCTATTACCAGCAAGCCAATCCTTTTCTTGTGGAAGCAGGCATGGAGAACGCAACCGGAAAAATGACCATCGGACAAGGCTCTGAAGTCGTATTCATGCTCCTATTGCCCTTCTTTTTTAAACGCTTTGGCTTCAAAATGACCATATTGGTAGGTATGCTGGCATGGGGACTGCGTTATTTCTTATTTGCATACGGCAACGCTGGTGAACTCGCCTTTATGCTCATCATCGGTATAGCACTACACGGAATTTGCTATGACTTCTTTTTCGTCTCGGGTCAAATCTATACCGATAGCAAAGCTGGGGATAAATACAAGAGTGCCGCTCAAGGGCTTATTACTCTCGCCACTTATGGTGTGGGTATGCTCATAGGTTTTTGGGTAGCGGGAAAGATTTCTGGCGAATTCACCCGTCCGGATGGTACACATTTATGGGACAAGATATGGATGTATCCCGCACTCTTCGCCTTGGCGGTGATGGTGCTTTTCGCTATCTTGTTTAAAAATGAAAAGATAGCGTACAAATCTTCTTAAACAACGCATATTTATGAGTAATAAATTGAGACTCGGTATCCTCGGAGGGGGTGGCGATTCCCTAATAGGTGTGCTGCACAGAGTGGCCGCTTCCATGTTTGATCAGTATGAAATTGTCGGAGGAGTTTTCAATCCTGAAGTTAAAAACTCTATAGCCTTTGCCGAAAAAATAGGACTACCCACCGACCGAGTTTACAAGGATTTGGATACGCTGGTCAGTGAAGAAAAAAAATTGCCCCCAACTGAGCGTATGCAGGTAGTTTCGGTGCTTACACCCAACTTCTTGCATTATCCCATGGCCAAACAACTGGCCGTAAACGGTTTCCATGTGATTTGCGAAAAACCGCTGACCCTCACCTACGAAGAGGCCTTAGATCTTCAACATACTGTGAAAGAAGCAGGCGTTGTTTTTGCGGTCACTTATACCTACACGGGCTATCCGATGGTACGACAAATGCGGAAAATGATTGCCGCAGGTGCGCTTGGTAAGATTCAGAAGATCGATGCACAATACTACCAAGGATGGATCAACCCCATCATTCACGATAAAGAAAAAAGAAGTACCACATGGCGCCTTAATCCTGAGAAGTCTGGTATTAGTTGCTGTATTGGTGATATTGGTACACATGCCTTTGACATGATTGAGTTTGTCACCCAACTGAAGGTAGAAAAAGTATTGGCCGACCTTAATTATCTCTACGAAGATAATGTCATGGATATAGACGGAACTGTATTAATTCGTTGTGAAAAAGATGTCAAAGGTGTGATTCGAACTAGCCAAATAGCAACGGGCGAAGAGAACAATTTCACCGTTCAGATTTATGGAGATAAAGCAGGGCTGAAGTGGGAACAAGAAAATCCCAACTACCTTTATCTTTTAGAAGACGGACATCCGATGCGTGTCTTAAAACCTGGACATTCGTATAACGACACCCTTTCCTTAGATGGCACTAAACTTCCCCCTGGGCATCCAGAAGGTATTTTTGATTCTATGGGGAACATTTACAAAGGTGTGGCGAGAGCTATTAAAGGAGAAGCCTACGACGAAGCGGAGTTTCCTATGCTACACGATGGTGTTCGGGGTATGAATTTTATCGAACAAGTAGTCGCTTCACATCAACAAGGCAATATTTGGATCAATATCGATTAACATCATGAAAACCATCAAAGGACCTGCGATTTTTTTAGCGCAATTTGTAGATGAAAAAGCACCTTTCAATTCCTTAGAAGGCATGTGCCAATGGGCAGCAGATTTGGGCTACAAAGGCATTCAGATTCCCACTTGGGAACACTTTCTCATCGATCTCGATACTGCCGCCGAAAGTCAAACCTATTGTGATGAGCTTAAGGGGAAGATCAACTCCTATGGACTAGAAATTACCGAGCTTTCCACGCACTTACAAGGGCAGTTAGTAGCGGTGCATCCAGCCTACGACATCATGTTTGATAATTTCGCGCCAGAAGCGGTCAAGAACAATCCCAAAGCACGCACCGAATGGGCGGTTGAAACGGTTAAAAAAGCGGCGATCGCCAGTAGAAGACTGGGGTTGAATGTGCACGCAACATTTTCAGGTGCTTTGCTTTGGCACACCTTTCACCCGTGGCCTCAACGACCCGCAGGCCTGGTAGAAATGGGCTTTGAAGAATTGGCCAAACGCTGGTTACCTATTCTAAATGTCTTTGATGAAAATGGTGTGGATGTATGCTATGAAGTACATCCAGGAGAAGATATCCACGACGGTGATACCTTCGAACGCTTCTTGGAAGCAACAGGCAATCACAAACGAGTCAATATTCTGTACGACCCTTCGCATTTTGTGCTTCAACAATTGGACTACATCGAATATATAGACCATTATCATGAGTTCATTAAGTCTTTCCATGTGAAAGATTCAGAATTCAATCCTACAGGGAAAAAAGGAGTATTTGGTGGATATAACAATTGGGGAGATCGCGCCGGCCGTTACCGCTCTCCGGGTGATGGGCAAATTGATTTCAAAACGATTTTCTCAAAACTCACACAATACGGCTGCGATGTGTGGGCCGTCATGGAATGGGAATGTTGTATCAAAAGCCCAGAGCAAGGCGCCAAAGAAGGTGCCCCCTTCATTCAACGCCATATCATTGAAGCTACCGAAAAGGCGTTTGATGATTTTGCTGGCGCTGATATCGACAAAGAAAATTTGAAAAGAATACTAGGTCTATAATCCTCAAAAAATGAAAAGAATTATACTCACTGCTTTAGGTGTAATGCTTATAGCATCCTGCAATCAGGCTCAAGAAAAAGAAGCAAGCAATCCTTCGCAAGAAACCCCTGAAGCAGCAAAAAAAGAGCCCACAGATCCTAAGGAAACCGAAGTGTGGGAACCCGAACCCTCAAAACTATCTTTCAATCAAGCAGATGTGCCCTCTGATGCCATTGTGCTGTTTGATGGCACAAACTTAGATGCTTGGCAAAGTGCACGAGAAGAAGGAGGTCCTGCCAATTGGATCCTCAACGAAGACGGCAGCATGACGGTACGCGACAAGGCGGGCGACATTCAAACGAAAGAGAACTTTGGCAGTGTTCAATTGCATATCGAGTGGCGCAATCCTGCGGAAGCCAGAGCAGAAGGCCAAAACAGGGGTAATAGCGGAATCTTTCTCCAAAACCGTTATGAAGTGCAAGTGCTCGATAGTTATGGTGATAATCGAACCTATAGCAATGGTCAGGCAGGTTCCATTTACAAACAATATGCCCCGCTAGTGAATGCTACTAAGCCTTCTGGTGAGTGGCAGACCTATGATATTATCTTTCACGCGCCAGAATTTGATGAAAACGGCCAAAAAACAACATCGGGAACACTTACAGTGCTGCACAATGGCGTGTTGATCCAAGATCATGTTGAAGTTTTAGGCACCACAGAGTACATAGGTTGGCCCAAGAATAGCGCTCATGGAGATGCGCCTATCAAGTTACAAGATCACGGAGACCAAAGCGGAGTTACCTATAGAAATATTTGGGTTCGACGATTATAACAACTTCTTCACCGTTGACAACATTTTTTTGAACTTTATATGATCATTGGTGTAAACTTGCCCCAAGAAAATATGCCCCAATGTTTCTTATCCCTTTTCTTGGTACAGTTTGTATCATCTTAGTCAGCCTGTGGTTGCTGCTAATACCCATGAAACGAAAAGCTTGGTTTTTCGGTTATTGGATTATCGACAATGACAATGCACAAGAGGTATGGTCAGCTGCCAATAAGTTTTTTTACCGAAATGTGTTGTTTAGTGGAATCTGCAGCATCACCTTGACCTACATAGTCAGTTTGTATTGGAAAGAGTACGCCATCTATTTTTGGTTGTTCTTCCAAGCATCGGTGATCATCTTTCTCACCTTTGCAACAGAGCTGTATTTGAAGTCGAAGTTCGACAGATTTGGCAATCCTAAAGTCAAAGCCTCGGAGGAAGAAATTTACAGCTAATCGTTACCTTTGCGCAACACAAGCAAAGTGCATGATACAATCAATGACCGGCTATGGCAAAACCGTAGTCCAGCTACCCAACAAAAAAATCACCCTAGAGCTCAAGTCGCTCAACAGCAAAAATCTAGACCTCAATGCGCGGATTCCTAGTCTCTACAGAGAAAAGGAATTACTGATGCGGAATCGCATTGCCAAAGTATTGAAACGGGGCAAAATTGATTTCGGCCTCTATGTGGAAATCAATGGTGAAGAAACCTCTACGGAAGTCAATGCAGCCGTCGTGCAACAATACATGGAGCAACTTCGAAATGTGTCGGAAACACTAGGTGAAGCCTCCCAAGTAGATCTTTTACAAATGGCAATCCGCATGCCCGATGCCTTGAAAACAGAACGTGAGCAGATTGATGAATCTGAATTCGATAGCATACTCAAGGCACTGGAAGACGCGCTTGATGCCATCGTTAAATTTCGCGCAGACGAAGGAAAGGTATTGGAGGATGATTTCCGATTGAGAATTCAGAACATAGAAGCGCGTTTGGAAGAGGTGGTTCAATTAGACCCTGAACGCATTGAAAACGTGCGCACTCGTATTGACAAAGCAGTTTCAGATATCAAAGAACGCGTCGACGAGAATCGCTTTGAACAAGAGTTGATCTACTACCTAGAAAAACTAGATATTACTGAAGAAAAGGTGCGTCTAGCCAATCATCTTTCATACTTCCTGAAAACTTTAGACGCCAAAGAATCTAATGGAAAGAAATTAGGCTTCATCACTCAAGAAATTGGGCGGGAGATCAATACCATAGGTTCCAAGGCCAATTTTGCGCCTATGCAGCAGGTGGTAGTACAAATGAAAGACGAACTAGAAAAGATCAAGGAACAACTGCTAAACGTGCTCTAATGTTTGAAGGCAAACTCATTGTATTTTCTGCCCCTTCTGGCAGTGGAAAAACAACCATTGTGAGACACTTGCTCAAGCAAGAGCGATTGAATCTAGCCTTTTCCGTGTCGGCCACTTCGCGTGAACCTAGAGGCACTGAAGCAGATGGAGAAGACTACTACTTTATTTCGATGAAAGAATTCAAACAACACATCAAAAACGAAGATTTTCTGGAATGGGAAGAAGTCTATCGCGATAATTTCTACGGCACCTTGAAAAGCGAAGTCGAGCGCTTGTGGAGCGAAGGAAAACATGTAATTTTTGATATTGATGTGGCTGGTGGTCTTCGCATCAAACGTAAATTTCCCGAAAAGACCTTAGCGGTCTTTGTGAAACCTCCCAGCATCGACGAACTCAAAATTCGATTGAAAAAGCGAAGCACGGAAAGCGACGACAAGATCAATATGCGCATTGCCAAAGCTTCTGTAGAACTGGCTACCGCACCCCAATTTGATCATGTGATTAAAAACTACGATTTAAACACCGCCCTGCAAGAGGCTGAAGACTTAGTAGCTAACTATATCGGTGTTCAAAAAGAAAAGGCTTGAAACAGATTGGACTGTATTTTGGCACCTTCAACCCTATTCATGTAGGGCATATGATTATCGCCAATCATATGGCGGAGCACAGCGATTTGGATGAAATTTGGATGGTAGTGACACCTCACAATCCTTTCAAAAAGAAAAATAGTTTACTGGACAATCATCATCGCTTTCAGATGGTGTATGAGGCCACCAAAGACTTTTCAAAACTAAGGCCCAGTGATATCGAATTTGATTTACCACAACCTAATTACACTGTCAATACACTAGTGTATCTGAAAGAGAAATATCCTGACCATTCTTTCGCCCTAATCATGGGAGAAGATAATTTGAAGAGTTTTCACAAGTGGAAAAACTATGAAGTTATTCTAGAAAATCACGACATCTATGTCTATCCTAGAGTTTCAGAAGGTGATGTAGCTACGCGATTTGAAGAACATCCAAGAATTCATCGAGTAACAGCACCAATTATCCAGATTTCTTCTACCCAAATTCGTCAAAACATAAAGGACGGAAAAAATATCCGCCCTTTGTTGCCTTATGAGGTGTGGCAATATGTTGATGAAATGAACTTCTACCGATAAGGATTAAAGTTCACCATTGCCAGATCCATCATCCAACGTACCATTACCGTCTCCATCGCCGAGTCCGCCTTCATCATCATCTTCCTCGTCGCAATCGGCTTGACACACATTGAAATACGTGGCCCAATTGTTGCCATCGAAATCTACACCATCTGCCCAGGCAGTTTCCTCCTGAATAACATTGCCCTTATCGTCTAACAAGACTACTTCCGCATGCGCGGCAATACAAAAACAATCTTCAAAGAAGGCGCGTTCAATTTGATACTCAACTGTTGTTACACCATCTGGATGGGTGGTAGCATGGTCAAAGACACCAGGCTTGGGGTTTCCTTTACGTGTTTGAGGAATTCCATCACAGGTGCCAGCATACATATGCGTAGCCTTAATCTGCCAATTGCCTGTGGTTTGATAGGTAATGCTAACCCATTCAAGATCCATTTCAACATTCACAGATCCAGCGAGATGGTGCTGCCCAGCAATTAGTTCTTGGCTGTAACAGGCCGAAGCTAAGTCACGACCAGCCATCGCATTGATAGAACCGCTACTAGATGAAACAGAAAATTCAGGATTTAGAATTCTTTCAGCATTCTCAAAAACATTGTTGGTTTCGTCTTGAGTACAGCTAAATAAACAAAATGTTGACGCAAGCAGCGTCCAGAGAGTAATTTTTCTCATGGTAAAATAGGTTTGGGGTTTCTCAAATATAGAAACCTCTTTCATTCTGCCGATAAACGAATCAACTTTATCGACGAACTACCCAAATTTCATGAAAGTTGTAAGATTTTTACTTCGCTTCTTTGATCAAATAGACATATACTGGGAAGTGATCGCTGTAGCCGCCTGTATAATGGCCCTCGGCAAAACTTCTGAATGGATAGCCTTTATAGCGTCCGCGCGGATTGCGCAGGTAACGCGGGCCGTAAACCCCTGCTTTGTAGTATTGCCAGCCTGAGTAATCTTTGTCTAACAAAGGTGCCGTAAAGGCAATTTGATCGAATAAATTCCAGCTATCTCGGTACGCCAAAGAACCCACACCTTTTCTGGCCATTTCTTCCATAGGATTGTAGAGGTCTTTCCCTTTCACGCGCTCCTTTTTGCTTTTGGTTTTCAATACCTTTTTGAAACTCGCATTAGTGGGGTCGTCATTGAAATCGCCCACAGTAAAAATCTTCGCTTTTTCGTCTAAGTTCTGCAAGGAGTCGATAATGCGTACATTCAATTTGGCCGCGGCCACACGCTTGGGTCTACTTCTCGCTTCCCCACCAAATCTAGAGGGCCAGTGATTGACGATTACATGTATCTTTTCCCCATCTAACAAACCACTTACCACCAACTGATCTCGGGTGTACACACGCTTTCCGCTTTCATCATCAAAGATCCATAAGGTATAGGTTTCCGAATTGAGTGGTGTGAAAAACTTTTTCTGGTATAATAGAGCCACGTCAATTCCTCGGCGGTCGGGAGATTCGTAGTGTACAATTCCGTAATCGTAGTCTTGTAGGAGCTCGTGATTGATAACGTCAACTAAAACTTCCTTATTCTCTACCTCTGAAACTCCCAAAAGGGCCGGCGGCGTTTTGGCGACTTCCTGTCCAATCTCAGAAATAACCTTGGCTGTGTTTTTAACCTTATCCTGATATACTTTAGAGGTCCATCGATCTTTTCCATCAGGGGTTCGGTCATCATCCCGCTTATTTGGGTTGTTAATCGTATCGAAGAGGTTCTCAACATTGTAAAATGCCAGTGTTCTGACCTTAAAGGTCTTTCCCTCCTGAGCCCGCATAGATAAAGGCACAAGAACCATAATAACAACTAGTATTTTCAGTAGTTTCATTTGTGAATGTTATGTTTTGGTAAAATATTAACAAAAGCCGCGCCAAAAGTACCCATTTCTCACAAAAAACTTACCTTTGACCGCCTTTATTAAATTATTAAATACTACGCATAAATTTCTTAAATGAGAAAACAGCTATTTTTTTTGTTTAGCGCCCTGTTCTCTCTCTTGAGTTTTGCCCAAAACAATGCTGAAATTACTGGTGTTGTGATTGATAGCCGAACCCAAGAGTCTTTAGAGAGCGTTGTGGTCGAACTTGAGGGGACACCTCTGCTCACTACAACAGATGCTGCAGGCCAGTTCACTTTGAGTGAAGTACCAGCAGGTGATTACATTTTACTAGTGGAAGCGATTGGTTACATTACCAAAAGCTATCCCTTAACGATCGCCCAAGGAGTCACCGTAACACTCGACACCATCTTATTGGAAACCGATGTTACTCAAGATTTGACAGACAACCTTATTACTTTGACAGAGAATGATCTCAGTGATGATGAAACTGGTGCAGATGTTACTTCAGGACTCCTTCAAGCTACCCGCGATATCTTCTTGAGCCGCGCGGCCTTTGATTTTGGTCAGGCCTTCTTTCGCGTACGTGGGTACGATTCTAAAGAAGCCGATGTGTTGATCAACGGAGTACCAATGAATAAGATGTTCAACGGTCGTCCACAATGGAACAACTGGGGGGGATTGAACGATGTGGTTCGAAATCAAGAACTATCTGCAGGTTTAACGGCTTCAGATTATACATTCGGAGGTGTTTTCGGGTCAACCAATATCAACACTAAATCTTCTGAATTCAGACCTGGTCTTCGTTTATCGGGTTCTGCCTCTAACAGAACTTATGGAGGTCGATTGATGGCCACCTACAGTTCAGGTTTGATGGACAATGGTTTTGCCTTTACGGTTTCAGGTTCTAGACGATGGGCCGAAGAAGGATATATTGATGGCACCATTTACGATGCCTTTGCTATGTTTGGTTCTGTAGACTATAAATTCAATGATAAGCACCTGATCAACGCCACCGCCTTCTTTTCACCAAACCGCAGAGGAAGCTCAACGGCTATTACCGAAGAAGTATTCAA
>CAWUKP010000009.1:0-21672 GCA_963922975.1 uncultured Spongiivirga sp.
CTTCGCCGAATCGCAACAGACTAAAAGGTATTTTTACTTCGGCGGTCCAGCCTTCATCATCAACATTGGTAGCCACATACCAAATGGGGTTCCAACTACCATCCCAGTTATTGCCATTTTCCGAAATGAACTCATCGCCCTTCACACCGGCGGCAGTAATGGTAAATGAAAACCCAGTACGCTTGTCATGATAGCTGTCTATGTTGACCTCTACCCAATCGCCAGCAAAACCGTCACGCCGGGAAAGCCTTCGTTCAATTTTTTCAGGATCTTTGTCATAGCATCTGTAACCGATGTACATGAACTTTTGATCATAAATGATTTTGAATTTTGTCTGTTCGCTAGGTGCCGTGTTCTCATCAGGCTGGTTCTCAATAAAGTCGCCTGTCCATTCCACCACATCCCAACTTTCGTCGTCAATAATTCCATCGATAGTTGGCGGTTCGGCGTTTCCAATATGTTGTGTGGTATACACGCGCTTGATGACAACGGTGGAATCTATACTTAGGTCAGGAGGGGTCTCGGTCTGGGCATTGAGTAAAGTGCCGATGACGCACAATAATGCCAAGAGGTGATGTCTCAGAGAAGTCATTTGATTGATTGGTTGTTTGACGTAAAGACATTAAATTAACTAAGCTGTTACAGTCATCTTTATTTCTTCTGAAAATCTTAACAGTATTTAACAATTAGGCCACTTGAAAATCAGTGGATTCCATTGCTCAAAGTATTTACAGATAGGGGTTTGCAAATAAAGTAGAAAAGCGTACATTTGCACCCCATTTCCCAAAGTGTATTTGGGATGGGATCGGAATGTTTAATAATTAATTTTTAAAGTGTGGACACATTAAGCTACAAGACGATTTCAGCCAACAAGGCCACTGTCAACAAAGAGTGGGTCTTAGTAGATGCTGAAGGACAAACACTTGGGCGCTTAGCATCGAAGGTAGCCAAGCTACTTAGAGGGAAGCACAAACCTAGCTTTACACCCCATGTAGATTGCGGTGACAACGTAATTGTTGTAAACGCCGAAAAGATCGACATGACTGGTAAGAAGTGGGACGAAAAGAAATACATTCGTTACACGGGCTACCCAGGGGGTCAAAGAATCCGTTCTGCTCAAGAAGAGTTCGACATCGAGTCAACTCGTATCATTGAGAAAGCGGTAAAGGGGATGTTGCCAAAAAACAAACTAGGCGCACAGTTGTTCAGAAACCTACGAGTATTCGAAGGAACTGAGCATGGGCACGAGGCTCAAAAACCAAAAGTGATCAACTTAAACGAATTCAAGTAATGGAAGTTATTCACAAGATTGGTCGTAGAAAGACCGCCGTGGCTCGTATCTATCTTTCTGACGGAAAGGGAAACATCACGGTTAACAAAAGACCTGTAGAGCAGTATTTCACAACTGGCACATTACAGTACAAAGTGAAGCAACCTTTAATGCTTACTGGCAACGAAGGGAACTTTGACGTAAATGTAAATGTGTACGGAGGTGGTGTTACTGGACAGGCAGAGGCAGTTCGTTTGGCAATCTCAAGAGCGCTTTGCGAAATTGATTCTGAGAACAGAGGCGCTTTGAAGCCTGAAGGATTACTTACCAGAGACCCACGTATGGTAGAGCGTAAGAAATTCGGTCAGAAGAAAGCCCGTAAGAAATTCCAGTTCTCTAAACGTTAATGCTGTACGAGAACACAGCGAAGAAAAGTTCATTATTATTTTGTTGTCGTTGGCCTGTGAATTCAGGCGTTTAGTTTAGCATCTAAATGGGCTTGGCGAAGCTACCAAGCAGACCACTTGCTCATTGCTAATCAACGGAA
Organism: uncultured Spongiivirga sp.; assembly: GCA_963922975.1. Classification (GTDB taxonomy): domain Bacteria; phylum Bacteroidota; class Bacteroidia; order Flavobacteriales; family Flavobacteriaceae; genus JANQRC01. The sequence continues at coordinate 1,818 of CAWUKP010000009.1, forward strand.
CGTAAACTAATTACAAAATGGCAAAAGTAGAAGTAAAACAATTATTAGATGCAGGTGTACATTTCGGTCACCTGACCCGCAAGTGGGATCCCAACATGGCTCCGTATATCTACATGGAGCGTAACGGAATCCACATCATTAACCTTTACAAAACTGCTGCAAAGATCGAAGAAGCGAACAACGCGCTTAAAAAGATCGCAGCTTCTGGTAGAAAGATTTTATTTGTCGCTACCAAAAAACAAGCAAAAGATATCGTTGCCGAAAAGGCAGGAAGTGTGAACATGCCGTACATCACTGAAAGATGGCCAGGTGGTATGTTGACCAACTTCGTTACGATTCGTAAAGCCGTTAAGAAAATGGCTGCTATTGATCGCATGAAGAAAGACGGTACGTTCAATACTCTTTCGAAGAAAGAGCGTTTGCAAGTAGACCGTTTAAGAGCGAAGTTAGAGAAGAACTTAGGTTCGATCTCTGATATGACTCGTTTGCCAGGTGCGTTGCTTGTAGTGGATATCAAGCGCGAGCACATCGCGGTGAAGGAAGCACAAAAATTAAACATTCCAATTTTTGCAATGGTGGATACCAACTCAGATCCACGCCAGGTAGATTTCGTAGTACCGTCTAACGACGATGCTTCTAAGTCTATTGAGCAGGTGTTGAGTTATATGTCTGAAGCGATTGCTGAAGGACTTGCAGATCGCAAGGCCGATAAAGATGCCAAAAAAGCGGAAGCCGCAGCTGAAGAAGCTGCCAAAACGGAAGCTGCTGAACCAGCTACCAAAGAAGAGGCACCTGCCAAAGAAGAAGCATCGACCAAAGAATAACGTAACGTTCAATTACAATTAAAGTCGTTAGGTCGAGTTTCAAATACTTTTGAATTTCGATTTGACGACTTTACATTTTCAACTCAAATTTCTATTACAATGGTAAAGATTACCGCTGCAGAAGTAAATAAATTAAGAAAAGCTACCGGTGCTGGTATGATGGACTGTAAAAAAGCATTGGTGGAAGCTGAAGGTGACTTTGACAAAGCCATCGAAATTCTACGTAAAAAAGGTCAAAAAGTAGCCGCCAAGCGTGCCGACAGAGATTCTTCTGAAGGTGCTGTGATCGCTAAAGTAAACGGCGATGGTACACAAGGTGCCATCATCTCCTTGAACTGCGAGACTGACTTCGTAGCTAAAAACGAAGATTTCGTGAGCCTTGCACAAAACTTGGCTGAACTTGCGATCAATTACGCGAGCAAGGATGAATTCCTAGCAGCCGATTTTAATGGCATCTCAGTACAGGATAAATTAACCGAGCAAACAGGTGTGATCGGTGAAAAGATCGAGATTGGCAGTTTCAAGAGACTGGAAGCTCCTTTTGTAGGATCCTACATCCACGCTGGTAACAAAATCGCTACCTTGGTAGGCTTGTCTGCTAAAGTCGACGAGGCTGCTACGGTTGCAAAAGATGTTGCGATGCAAGCTGCTGCCATGGCGCCAATCGCTCTAAATGAAGAGGGTGTTGATGCTGCAACTATCGAGAAAGAAATTGAGATCGCCAAAGATCAACTACGTCAAGAAGGCAAGCCAGAGGCTATGCTAGACAATATTGCTAAAGGAAAGCTAAAGCGTTTCTTTAAAGACAATACGTTGGTAAATCAGGCATTTATCAAAGACGGAAAGATCAGCGTAGCTGACCACGTAAAATCTTTTGGTAACGACTTGACGGTGACTGCCTTCGAACGCGTAGCCTTGAGCTAGATTCAAACATGTCGTTCTGAACGGGTTTCAGAATCTCATACATATTAAAAACCGCCTTTCTATGGAGAGGCGGTTTTTTGTTTTCCATTTTCTGACCGCATACTAGATTGTTTATATTTCTATTGTAAACTGTAAATTTCATGGAGAAAATCCTATGAAATTTCCACTTACAACAGGAACCACTTCGTTAGCACATGATTATTTGAAGCCTAATTCTTGAATTTTATGGCTTAAAAAAATCATGTACTTTTGCACAACTTCTTCATGTAACACATGCAATACAAACGAATCTTATTAAAACTTAGTGGCGAAGCCCTGATGGGCGAACGTCAATACGGAATTGACCCCAAACGCCTAGCCGAATACGCCGAAGAAATTAAAGAAGTAGTGGAAAAAGGCGTACAAGTAGCCATCGTGATTGGTGGTGGAAACATCTTCCGTGGTGTGGCTGGCGCCAGCAACGGTATGGATCGCGTACAAGGTGATCACATGGGGATGTTGGCTACCATTATCAACGGATTGGCCTTACAAAGTGCCTTAGAAGATGCCGGAGTCTATACCCGCTTGCAAACCGCACTTGAAATCAAAGATGTGGCCGAGCCCTTCATCCGCAGACGCGCTATTCGCCATTTACAAAAGGGACGTGTAGTTATTTTTGGTGGAGGTACCGGAAATCCCTATTTCACCACAGATTCAGCCGCCGTGCTTCGCGCTATCGAGATCAATGCCGACGTTATTTTAAAAGGAACTCGTGTGGATGGCATCTACACCGCAGACCCAGAAAAAGACAAAAATGCTGTCAAGTTTGATGATATTTCTTTCAAAGATGTATTGAACAAAGGCTTGAAAGTAATGGACTCTACTGCCTTCACCCTTAGTCAGGAAAACGAATTGCCCATCATTGTCTTCGACATGAATAAACAAGGGAATTTGATGAAAGTTGTTTCCGGTGAAAAAATTGGCACCAAAGTTAATTTGTAAGATTCAGCATTCTGGCGTTATTTTTGTTACGCTAGTAAGAAATACAATAATTCGATGAACGAAGAAATTCAATTTATACTCGACAGCACCAAAGAAGCCATGGATAATGCCATTTCCCACCTCGAGCGCGATCTTTTGAAGATTCGAGCGGGCAAGGCCACACCCTCTATGGTTCACGGAGTGATGGTGGATTATTACGGTTCACAAACGCCTTTAAATCAGGTAGCGAATGTAAATACCCCTGATGCCATGACGATCTCCATTCAACCATGGGAAAAGAGCATGCTCGCAGAAATTGAAAAAGCCATTATGGTAGCAAACCTTGGTTTCAACCCGATGAACAATGGCGAAAGTGTAATTATCAATGTTCCTCCTTTGACGGAAGAACGCCGGCGCGAACTTTCTAAGCAGGCAAAAGCCGAAGCCGAAGTGGCCAAAGTAAGCATTCGCAATGCACGGAAAGATGCCAACAACGACATTAAAAAGCTGGATGTTTCTGAAGATCTCCAGAAGAACGCCGAGATCGACGTGCAGGAACTTACAGACACCTACATCAAAAGGGTCGATGATACCTTCGCGGTGAAAGACAAAGAAATCATGACGGTATAAGTCATCATCTTACGAAAACAGGAAAGCGCCCTTGTCGGCGCTTTTTTTATGAGGAAATTTAGCTACTTTCGTACAACGCTCAACACTTTACATTTGAAACAGGTCTTTTGTTGTCTTTGCTTCCTCTGCGCACAGCTGGTCATCTCACAAGACCCTTCCCCTTCGAAGGCCGCTGACTCCACGCAACAAAAAACAGAAAGCCCACTTATTGATTTCAATCGAGGGTACCTACAGACACCATTCATCAACCTAGATTTAAAATACTTGCTGAAGTACAACAATTTTGAAGGCTTTAAATTCGGCATGGGTTTTATCACTAATGATGACTTCTCTGAAAAATATCGCTTCGATGGGTTTCTCCAATACGGATTGAAAGACAAACGCTTTAAGTACGGAATCGGAGCAGCTGCCCGATTGGCCAAAGAAAGTAACACCTGGCTGAGCGCTAATTATTCAGATAATTTAATTGAAACAGGCACAGCCGATTTTTTAACAGACAGCAGGCAATTTCAAATCTTTCAGCCGAGACTTTTTAACATCACTACCTTTCATTGGGAACAACGCTACGGCCTATCGCTATCCCACGATCTTCATCCGAATTGGCAAACGAATTTTCGGATCAGCAGAGTGGCCATCGACCCAACCTATGCCTATACCTATTTCACTGGAGAACAATTGATCAGTTCCCACGATTCGTCAGAATTGACAGCAGGTCTGGTTTGGACTCCCAAGCGGCCGTCAGTCGAAGCCACTACCACTAATGGAGCCTCAGTTGCGGTCCAGTATACAAAAGGAATCAAAGGGGTGCTCGCTTCCGATGTGGCCTTTGATAAAATCGAGACACGATTTACCTACCTTTTTCGAGATGCACGTCAAAATCGTACGCGCCTTCTCCTGAAAACAGGCCTGGCCTTCGGTGAATTACCATTACAGCAAGTGTACCACCTTTCCCCTAATAATCCAGCAAACGAAGATTTTTGGCGTCGGTTCTCGGTCGCTGGACGCGATAGTTTTGAAACGATGTTCTTCAACGAATTCTTTTCAGATCGTTATCTTTCGATTCAAGCGCGACACACATTTGCAAGCGTTCCTTTTTTCAAAGGTTTCAGCCCGAGCATCTCTTTAGTGACTAGGTTCGCCATTGGAGATCTGGAAGATCCTCAGCTACACACAGGACTTCCTTTCAACACATTGGAAATGGGCTATTACGAATCTGGACTGGAATTAAACCGCATTCTACAAGGCTCCGTAAAAAGCAAATTTCTCAAGGGCTTTGGCCTGAGTTTTATGTACCGATACGGCCCCTACCACCTTCCTGATATTTCCGATAACATTTCCTTTAAATTCACCTATTACTTCAACATTCGAAATTTATAAAACTCAGGGTGTTGCCACTCTATTTTCCTACCTTTGCAACTCCAAAATTCCCTGATGAAGAGCTGGATTAACACGAAGTTCTGGGCCACCGTTGCTCGTATTATTCTTAGAAATCGAATTTTAATTCTCGTTGTGCTAGCCGCTATGACCTTCTTCATGGCCCGGCAGTGGGACAATATGCGATTCACCTATACGGAAGCCAATTTGCTGCCAGACGATCACGAAGTGAATCTACAGTACAACGAATTCTTGAAAGTATTTGGGGAAGAAGGCAATTTGATCGTTTTGGCAGTAAAAGACTCCACGCTCTTTACGCCTTCCAAGCTGAATGCATGGAATCGATTGAGTAAACGCTTTAACGCTTTTCCGGAAGTGGAGTTGGTAGTTTCCACCGAAAATCTACAGAAACTTGTTAAGGACAAGCAAGCAGAGCAATTCAAATTGGAACCCCTGATTAAAGATTCGCTGCAAACAACCCAAGAGGTGGCTGATCTGAAAGAAGAATTGTTTGAACGCCTCCCATTTTTTGAAAGTCTGCTCTTCAACAAGGAAACACAAACCATTCGAACGGCTGTCTACTTGGACAAAGAGATTGTGAATACAGCAGTTCGTAAAGATTTCATCTTTGAAGAGTTTATTCCCGCAGTAGAAGCTTTTGAAAAGGAACACGATTTAGACGTTCGTGTTTCCGGGATGCCTTATGTTCGCACCTTGAATTCTCAAAATATCATTGATGAGATCAGTATGTTCATCGGAGCGGCGCTGTTGATTACCTCTTTGATCTTCTTTTTCTTCTTTCGTTCTTTTCGAGCAACTTTTATCTCAATATGTATTGTAACCATTGGAGTGATGTGGTCGTTTGGTACTTTGGGCTTGTTACAATACGAGATCACTGTTCTTACCGCGCTCATCCCACCATTGATCATCGTAATAGGAATTCCCAACTGTATATTTCTCATCAACAAATACCAGCAGGAAGTTAAAAAACATGGAAATCAAGCGTTGTCTTTACAACGTGTGATTTCGAAGATTGGTAATGCTACTTTAATGACCAATGTGACAACAGCCTCTGGTTTTGCCACCTTTATTTTGACCAATAGCAAGCTACTCAAAGAGTTTGGTATTGTTGCTTCCATCAATATCATTTTCATCTTTTTACTATCGCTGCTCATCATTCCAATCATTTACAGCTTTATGTCGCTGCCCAAGACGAAGCATTTAAAGCACTTGAATAAGCGTTGGATAGGAGGTTTTGTAAACTGGATGGAACGTATGGTGAGAGAGCATCGAATTGCCATTTATGCAGTTTCCATAATGTTGTTAATTGCGAGCATCATCGGTATCTATCAGATCAGAATTTCGGGAAGTTTGGTGGAAGATATGCCGAAAAAAGCGGCCTTCTTTGACGACATTCGTTTCTTTGAAGAAGAGTTTAACGGTATCATGCCTGTTGAAATCATGATCGATACCAAAAATCCGAGAGGCGTCATGAAATTAGCCACGTTGAGACGCATGGACAAGTTAGGCGAAGAGATTTCAGAAACGCCTGAACTCTCTGATCCTATATCCGTGGTGAACTTGGTCAAATACTCGAAACAAGCCTACTACAACGGAAAACCGAAGTATTACCAATTGCCAAGTTCTCAAGAAAACAGCTTCATTCTTTCTTACGCGCAAAAATCTTCTGGGAATGCCAATTTGCTCGAAAGTTTTGTGGATTCTACTGGTCAGATTGCTCGGATGACCACATTCATGAAGGATGTGGGTACAGATCGTATGGAGCGTATTGAGGAGGACTTACAGAATTCAATCGACAAACTTTTCGATTCAGATCGCTATGAAGTAAGTATGACCGGCAAAGCCTTGGTTTTTTCAAAAGGAACCAAATATTTGGTAAACAACTTGGTGATTTCATTGTCTTTAGCCATCTTTCTGATTGCGCTTTTTATGGCCTACATGTTTCGTTCTGCGAAAATGATTCTTGTTTCGTTAATTCCTAACCTATTGCCTTTACTGATTACTGCAGGAATGATGGGCTTTTTAGGTATTCCTTTAAAACCCTCTACCATTTTGGTATTTAGCGTAGCCTTTGGTATTTCTGTAGACGATACCATCCACTTTTTGGCGAAATACCGTCAGGAGCTCAAGGCGAATCATTGGAAAATCCGAAAATCAGTCTATGCCGCCTTGCGCGAAACAGGCGTGAGTATGTTCTACACTTCTATCGTCTTGTTCTTTGGATTTTCAGTCTTTATGATCTCAAGCTTCGGAGGCACCGTGGCTCTTGGAGGTCTGGTATCAGCCACCCTCCTCTTCGCGATGCTTTCCAACTTACTATTACTACCATCATTGTTGCTTTCATTAGAACGGAATATCGCCAACAAGGCTGTGATGAAAGAACCCACCTTCAAAATCATTCCTCAAGAGGGCGACGAAGAGCTTAAAGAAGATGCCTAAACGTAAAAAAGCCTTGCCAAATGGCAAGGCTTTTTGATAAGTCCCCCAACTTACCCCTAAACTCTAATAACTCTATAAACAAGAGTTCTTAATGATTAATAGCACCACAAAGATATGTGGCGATTGGGTATAGAAATGGGGTGTTTTTCCCCAAAAAAAATCCTGCCGCTCGTAGCCGTCGGCAGGATCTTAGGCAAGCTCCCCCCAGCTTACCGAAAACTCTAAACTAGAGTTTACTGTTATATCAAAGTTACTCGTATACAGCCTACTAATAAATAGCACAAATAGTGATTTTGTGACTCCCTAAATATGGTGATACATGTATGAAAAAACCTATGTATAACGACTAAAAAGACCTTGTAATAATTCCATGTTTTATAGGTAAAAAAGTATCTTTGGCACCAAAATCAAACTGCAGATGCGTCACCTTTATAGTGGCGGCAAACCTTGTTTTCATGAAAACATATAAAGTTTCAGAATTACTAGTGTCAGAATCCTTGCAACAGGAGGTTACCGTAAATGGATGGGTCAAAGCTTTCCGACAAAATCGTTTCATTCAGTTGAATGACGGCTCAACCTTGAAAAATATCCAATGCGTGGTTGAAACAGACCAAATGGAAGCTGCCTTGTTAGAACGCGTCAATGTTGGTGCGGCCTTGCGAATTACTGGAACGTTAGTAGAAAGTCAAGGTAGCGGGCAACGTGTGGAAGTATTGGTCAGCGACCTGCATATTTACGGAGATGCCCATCCCGATGAGGTGAGCAAGACCATTTTACAACCTAAGAGACACACCTTAGAAAAATTGCGAGAACAAGCGCATCTGAGACCTCGTACGAATACTTTCGGTGCTATCACACGCGTACGTTCTGCACTAGCTTTTGCGGTTCACAAGTACTTTCAAGAAAACGGATTCTACTATATCAATACGCCTATCATTACCGGAAGTGACGCTGAAGGTGCAGGAGAAATGTTTCGCGTAACCACCCTCGATCCTACCAATCCTCCCACCCTGGAAGACGGCTCGGTGGACTTCAAAGAGGATTTCTTTGGCAAAGAGACCAACCTTACCGTTTCTGGACAACTGGAAGCAGAAGTTTTCGCTTTGGCGCTTTCACAAGTCTATACATTTGGACCCACTTTCCGTGCGGAAAACTCAAACACCACTAGACACCTTGCCGAATTTTGGATGATTGAACCAGAGATGGCCTTTTGCGAGTTGGATGGCAATATGGATCTTGCTGAAGATTTCATCAAATCTGTAGTGCGATATGCCATGGAGCATTGCGCAGAAGACCTTGAGTTTTTAGAGCAACGACAACTTCAGGAAGAAAAGAGCAAGCCACAAAACGAACGCAGTGACATGAGTCTTTTAGAGCGACTTCGCTTTGTGGTAGACAACAACTTCATTCGTGTGAGCTATACTGAAGCCATCGACATTCTCAAAAATAGCAAGCCCAACAAAAAGAAAAAGTTCCAATATGTGATCGAAGAATGGGGCGCCGACCTTCAAAGTGAACACGAACGCTATTTGGTGGAAAAGCATTTCAAATGCCCCGTAATTCTCTTTGATTACCCAGCCAAGATCAAGGCATTCTACATGCGTCTGAATGAAGATGAAAAAACAGTGAGAGCTATGGATATCCTGTTTCCTGGTATTGGTGAAATCGTAGGTGGTTCTCAGCGAGAAGAACGTTTGGACGTCTTGAAACAAAAGATAGAGGCCCTTGGCATCGATGAAGAAGAATTGTGGTGGTACTTAGATTTGAGACGATTTGGATCAGCCCCGCACAGTGGTTTCGGACTTGGGTTTGAACGTTTAGTGCAGTTTGTAACTGGCATGACCAACATTCGTGATGTGATTCCTTTCCCAAGAACCCCAAAGAATGCAGAATTCTAGTTCAAAGGCTTCTCAGTTTTACGTAAATTTATAAGATAACCTTTGTTTCATGCTCAAACAGCAACTTCAATTTAAGCTTTCGCAAAAGCTATCGCCGCAACAGATTCAATTGATGAAATTGATCCAGTTGCCTACGCTGGCTTTTGAGCAAAAGTTGAAACAGGAATTGGAAGAAAATCCAGCCCTTGAAGGTGGTAAGGAAAAGGAATCTGAGTACGACGATGATTCCTTATTTGAGCAAGATTCTTATGACGATTACGAGGCTGAAGGCGATAGCAGAGATGATATCAACATCGACGACTACATTAGTGATGACGAAATCCCAGAATACCGTCTGCATGCCAATAATTACAGTGCAGATGACGACGATAAAAAAGTACCGTATGCCTCAGGTACTTCGTTCACACAGTTTCTGATGACGCAACTGAGCACCTTCAGACTGAAGGAAGAAGAGCAGCAGATCGCAGAATTTTTGGTGGGAAGCATTGATGAAAGCGGTTACATCCGTCGTACCACAGCCGATATTTTAGATGATTTGGCCTTCACCCAAAATGTGTTCACCACTGAAGAAAAGATTGAGGATGTATTCCAAATTATTCATGAGTTAGATCCTGCGGGTGTTGGTGCGCGCTCCTTGCAAGAGTGTTTGTTGATTCAATTAGAGCGGAAAGAAAATTCGTTTGGTACCAAGTTGGCCATTGAAATTTTAGAGAAAGCTTTTGAGCAATTCACCAAGAAGCACTACAAAAAAATCATGCAAAAGTTCGATATCGACGAAGAAGGCCTAAAGGAAGCCATTCAAGAGATCGAACGCTTGAATCCAAAACCAGGTGGCACCTACGCTGGCGCCAATAAGATTGTGGAGCACGTTGTTCCGGACTTCACCATTCGTATTGTTGACGGTGTGCTAGAACTTTCGCTGAACGGTAGAAATGCGCCTGAATTACACGTTTCCAAGGAGTACAGCAATATGCTGAAAGGCTACAAGGAGAGTAAAGAGAAAAGCAAGTCGCAAAAGGATGCGGTGCTCTTTATCAAGCAGAAGCTGGATGCCGCCAAATGGTTCATTGAGGCCATTAGACAGCGGCAACAGACCTTACTTGTAACCATGAACGCCATCATGCATTATCAAGAGGAATACTTTCTGACGGGTGATGAGCGCAAATTGAAGCCTATGATCCTCAAGGATATTGCCGATACCATAGGCATGGATGTTTCCACCGTATCGCGGGTGGCCAATAGCAAATATGTAGATACGCCGTACGGCACGAAATTGATCAAGGATTTCTTTTCCGAAGGCATGAAAAATGAACAAGGAGAGGATGTCAGTACGCGTGAAATCAAAAAAATACTGGAAACGGTTATCGAGGAGGAAGACAAGCGTAAACCACTTACCGACGAGAAGCTTGCCACGATCTTAAAGGAAAAAGGATATCCAATTGCACGGCGTACGGTAGCTAAATATCGTGAACAGCTAGATCTTCCTGTGGCGCGACTGCGTAAAAAGATATGAAGGCCTTCCTGAAGTTTATCACCTATTTGACCCATCCGGTGTTTATACCATTTTGGGCAGGACTGATCTTTTTTCAAATCACCCCAAAGTACCATCCCGATTCTTTAGTTCGCGCCATTCTGATCTCGCTAGCCATACTGAGCATTGTGATTCCTTTTTTTCTGTTCTTCTTATTGAAGAATATGGGCTTGGCAGACAGCCTTTTCCTTAAGAGTATCCCGGAGCGCAAAATTCCTGTGTTAGCTAATATCATTTTGCTAGTGTTGATCATGATTCGGGTCATTCCAAGGAACTTTCTCCCAGAGTTGTTTTATTTCTTGGCAGGCGCTGTTGCCACGCTCTTTTTGTGCTATGTGCTCTTACTTTTCAAGATCAAGGCCAGCATGCATATGATGGGCATTGTAGGGCTCACCATTTTTGTGTTTGGACTTAGTTATGCCTATGAAGTGAATCTGCTGGGCTTATTGGGCGTTCTCATTCTATTATGTGGAGGTGTCGCAACGGCCAGGTTGTTGGATAAAGCACACAACAAATACGAATTGATCTTAGGAAGCCTGACAGGAGCCATTCCTCAGTTTCTGCTATTTCACTTTTGGTTATAGAATGTAGAACATCAACCCAATTTTTAAGTCGCGGGTGGTAATTTCTTGACTATTTTCCGTCAGGGTATTGTTCTTGAAAAGGGTATCTAATCCGTAATAGACATAAAAATTCCAGGTGTTGTAACCAGCGCTTACGTACAGCCCATAGCGGAAGCGTCTGAGAGCGTCGTTTCCAAATCGAACATTGCGTTCGTCATTTTGAAATCTGGAAGAATTGGCAAAGACATAGCCCAGTTTGGCTCCACCGTAGATTCTCCAAAAGGCATGACTCTCAGGTGTAGAGGTTCGCCATCTGTATTCTAATGGCACTTCAAGGATGTGAGTAGTGAGGCGATTGATTTGGAATTCATTCGAATTTTCTTGCGTAAAGGTAATTCCTCCTTCACTTTGAGAAGCTATGAGGTTTGAAAAGTAGGTATTGATATTATAGCCAAGTCCAACGCCAAATGCTCTATTTCGTCTTTCATTGATGGGTAGGTCTTTTATGAAGCCAAGATACAAGCCGTTAGAAAGGTCGTTTTGGCTGATATCTGTGGGCAGGTCTAGTAAAAGATTATACGTAATTCCCACATAAAACTGATCTTCTCTATATTCGGTATCAACTGTTGGCTGTGCCTCTTGGGTCCACACAACCATAGGAAGCAATAGTAGCAAGTATAATTTATAGTTCATAGGGAAGCGAGCATACGTTCAAAGATACATAATGTCAACAAAGACAAGTTAAAAAGAAAATGGCGCCCAAAAGGAGCGCCATTTCATATAAAACTCTACAAATACTTCTGTTATTCAGTTTTTTGAATGGTGATGTAGTTGATCTTTAGTGCGTTTACATCACGCAATTCTTGCTTGATATCAGAGATCAAGCCCATATTGGTTTCTCCGTCCACTTTAAGAGCTGTAGTGATCTTGCTCTGTTGATCCTGACGAAACTTTGCACGTTCCGCCAATACATATTGCGCAATGTCACTAACATCTTTAAAAGAGTCTGCAAGCTGTATTTTTGCACTACTTCCCCATTTCGATTTGAACTGATCTAGTGGTTCCCCTGCGTAAATATAGATCACTGGATCTTTCTTATCCAGTGTATGAACTTCAGAGGCAGATGGCAAAGATTGCTTAATCTTAAGTGTATTATCCTTCATCACGGTTACCGTCATGAAGAAGAACAGCAGCATAAAAACAATATCTGGAAGCGCCGCCGTATTCACCGGTGGCAGGCCGCCATCTTTTTTCTTTTTGAATTTAGACATACTCTTGTTTTGTTTTAGTTCTTCTTCGGCTCCGCCTCAGATAATTTCTGAGGAAACATCTTCTTCACACGTTCTAATCGCGGACGTAACTTATCTTTTGCCTCTTCAGATGTTTTAGCAGCTGCATATTCTGCATCGTCTTCCACGTAATCGCGGCCAGAATACAGCTTAGCATATTCTCGCTTACGTAACTCATTGTAAGCGGCCACCAATTCATTCTGAACTTCGATATACGTCTTATAATCCGTTTCGCGGTCATTCTGCAGTGAGATAATGGCTTTGTCTGGATGGTCTGAAGACTCTGGGTCTTTTCTTCCTTGACAATAATCACATCGATCTCCAGCGTCATTTGTTCCACCTCCATTGTCTAAGAAATCCATGGCCGCTTTTTTAAGATCTTTGATTTCCATCAGTTGATCCTCCACCAGTAGCTGGTTGTTTTTATTCACCACCACGGTAAAAATATTTCTTTGTCGAATGATAGGCGGTTCAATATTATCCTCTTGCGGCGGTGGCAGTTTACGGTTGATCCCGGAATTGGTCTCAAATGTAGTGGTCACCAAGAAAAAGATAAGCAGCAGAAACGCAATGTCCGCCATCGAACCGGCATTAATTTCTGGTATTGCTCTTTTTGGCATAATGTGCTATTTTATCTGTTCAACGCCTTCTTCACACCACCCCAAACCATGGAGCCAACAGCTACAAAAGCCAAGATGTAAAAAATTCTAAGGCCTGCCCCAACATTTCTGGAGGTACTTTCAGTTACCTCAATTGGTTGTGGAAGGTCAGCAAAACGCTGGATCATTTCAGGGTTGGTGGAAGCTAGGCCAAAGCCAAGTAAAACTACTACCACTAAGACTCCAAGAGAAATGAGCGTCTTTTTGATGTTTCCGCCAGTAAAAATACTGACAAGTCCGAACAATATGGCCGCTACAGCAGCAATACCGATCATAATATACGCCATGGAAAGCATTGGAGAAATTTGTGATGGGGTCGAATCATCTGACGTGGCCATCATCACGAATAAAATCACTCCAATCACTGCCAAAACAGCCGCTAGAATTCCAAATATTTTACTCAAATTCATAATTAATACGGTGTTTGTGGTTCGTGATTATTTTTTGTGTGCCACCAATAGGTCGATCAACGAGATCGAGGCGTCTTCCATGTTATTTACAATACTGTCGATTTTCGCGATAATGTAGTTGTAAAAAATCTGAAGGATGATCGCTACGATCAAACCAAATACTGTGGTCAAAAGTGCTACTTGGATATCCCCTGCAATCAACGAGGCATCTAGCGCACCTACAGCACTAATTTTTTCGAAGGCCTGAATCATCCCGATTACCGTACCCATGAACCCAAGCATCGGTGCAATAGCGATAAATAGCGAGATCCATGAAACGTTCTTTTCCAATTGACCCATTTGAACACCTCCATAGGAAACTACCGCTTTTTCAGCATTGTCGATGCCTTCATCAGCTCTGTCCAATCCTTGATAGAAGATAGAAGCTACAGGCCCTTTTGTATTGCGCGCTACTTCTTTTGCAGCTTCCACACCACCAGATGCCAAGGCGTCTTCTACATTTTTAACAAGCTTGTTAGTATTGGTGGTTGCCATATTCAAATAGATAATTCTTTCAATACAGAAAGCGAGACCAATAATAAGAGCTAAAAGCACGATACCCATAAAGACCGGCCCCCCCTTGATAAATTGTTCTTTTAAAACTTGATGGAAACCTTTCGATGCTTCTTGAGCGAAAACAGGCGCCGAGTTCAGCAACATAAATCCAACAATCGTAAGTGTAGAGAATAATCTTTTCATTTCAGTTAAACTTAAAGTTAGTTAATTGGCTTAAAGATATAAAAAATGTTATTAAACAAACCATTTATTTACAAGGCTTCTCCAAGCTAGCCTGACTCGGTAAAGCCCCGTGTTCGCAGAGAGGAAGGGATTCGAACCCTCGATACGGTTTTGCCGTATACACGCGTTCCAGGCGTGCGCCTTCGACCACTCGGCCACCTCTCTAAATACTGCGCTTTCTAAGGATTTAGAAAACGGTGTGGCAAATAACAAAAAAATACGGAGCTTGTAAAATATCAGAAGTTAATTTTAGGTGAGCTCACCCCGCAATGAGCTGGTAAAATACTTGCTAAATTCTTCACCTTCAATTTTTTGCCCTAGCAGATACATGGTTTTGGCAATAGCCGCTTCCGTTGTCATATCCAAACCGCTGATCACGCCCAGCTTCTTTAAATGGGTACTTGTTTGATATCTTCCCATATCCACTCCGCCTCCAGAACACTGTGTTACGTTCAACACCAACTTCCCATTCTGCACAAGTTCCTCAATACATGCAATGAACCAAGAAGCTGTTGGGGCATTCCCCGCTCCAAAAGTTTCAAGGATGACTGCCTTTACACTTGGTGAGGCGGTCATACAGCGAAAGGTAGCTTCATTCATGCCTGGAAATAGCTTAATGAGCGCAATATTATCTTCTAATTCTTTTCGAACAATCAATCCCTCTTTTTTAGGGCGAAACAAAGCGGCTTCGTTGATCTTCAAATGAACACCAGATTCTGCCAATGGCGGATAGTTCATAGAGGTGAAAGCCTCAAAATGTTCTGCGTTGATTTTAGTGGTGCGATTGCCGCGATACAATTTGTATTCAAAGTATAAACCCACTTCCTGAACTACCGGCGCTCCATCGTGCTGAAGAGAAGCAATTTGAATGGAGGTAATCAAATTTTCTTTGGCATCCGTTCGAAGATCGCCAATAGGCAATTGCGAGCCCGTGAAGATCACCGGCTTCCCCAAATGCTCTAGCATAAAACTAAGCATGGCGGCGGAATAGCTCATGGTATCGCTTCCGTGCAACACCACAAAACCGTCAAAAGCCTCATACCGATTCTCGATGATCTCAGCAAGCCGAATCCAATGTTCAGGATTCATATTCGAAGAGTCCAGTGGTTCTTCAAATGAAATCGTTTCTATGGAACAGTGCAAATGTGAGAGCTCAGGAATACGGTCTAGCAGTTCCTCGAAATCAAAGGCCATCAAAGCGCCTGATTCGAAATCTTTAATCATTCCGATGGTACCTCCGGTATAGATCAGTAATATGTTTGGGCGTTGCTCCAAAGTGTTTATTTCGGGTGAAATTAATGAGAAAGTACGGTTAAATTCCAAAAACGGCC
This sequence comes from uncultured Spongiivirga sp., assembly GCA_963922975.1. Lineage (GTDB taxonomy): Bacteria > Bacteroidota > Bacteroidia > Flavobacteriales > Flavobacteriaceae > JANQRC01. Next base: position 17,448 of record CAWUKP010000009.1, read on the forward strand.
TTTGAATTTGCTGTAGTAACTCGGGCAATCTCTTCTTCTGAAACCTGATAAATCTGTGAAAGCTTCGCTAGCACTCTTGTGATGTATGACGATTCGTTGCGCTTGCCACGAAAAGGGGTAGGTGCCAAATAAGGTGCATCGGTTTCCAAAACAATGTGCTGCAAGTCAATTTCATTTAGAAACTGATCAATTTTACCATTCTTAAAGGTGACCACACCTCCTATTCCTAATTTCATGTTGAAAGAAATGGCGCGTTCGGCTTGTGCCTTGGTTCCGGTAAAACAATGAAAGATACCACGGAGCGCATCGTCCTTTTCGCTTTCTAAAACCTCGAAAATTTCATCGAATGACTCCCGACAATGAATAACAATCGGCAATTGGTACTTTTTGGCCAATTGAATTTGCCTGCGGAAGGCATCCTGCTGAATGGCCAAGGTGCTTTGATCCCAATAGAGGTCGATACCAATTTCACCCACAGCGCGAAAGCTACGCTTTTCAAATTGAGCTTCCACATGGGCAAGCTCTTCTTCATAATTCGCCTTCACACTGGTAGGATGCAAGCCCATCATCAAGAACACGTGTTCTGGATAATTGGCCTCCAATTCATACATACGCTTCGTGTAACTGGAATCGATGGCAGGGATGAAAAAACGTTGTACACCTGCATCGAAGGCGCGTTGCATCATGTCTGCCTGATCTTCGTCGAAGGCTTCACTGTACAAATGTGTGTGGGTATCGGTAATGATCATGGCTGCAAAAATAAAGAAGACACTCAAGCAAAGTTGCTGTCATTCTAAATTTATTTCAGCTTCACATTTGAAGCATGAGAGAACCTGAAATACACTCAGGTAACCATACTTATAGCTTTCTCAGCAGTTTTTGTGCTTTTTCATACACTTCCGCATCTGCTGGAATGTCTTGGAGCAGCTTTTTACAAGCTTCGTAGTCTTTTTGCTTGAGCTTGCTTAAGGCCCATTGCCACTGGGCTTGATGTTTGAATATGGAATTCCCCTTGGAAATTACTTCGAAGAGCGCCTCTGCTTCTTGAAACTTATCCAACTCTAGCAAGGCAATCCCCTTGTAAAACTGTATCTCTGTATTGCCTTCTTCGGTGACAAGTACCTTGTCAAAGTTGCGAAGAGCTTCTTCATAATCCTTCGCGTTAAAAGCCTTCTCCGCAGCAATCAAGTTTTCATCGGTATCGCCACGCTCGACTAAACTAATAGTCTGCGGTTCATAAAAATCGTTGTAGCTAGGATTTGAGAATTGATTGAACACAAATACACCAGCCAGTAAAACGATGGATGCTGCCACGGCAAACTTCCACGGTTTGAAACGAATGACTTTGGTTTCCTTTTGTTCCTGCGCTTGTTGAGACAAACTCGTCAGAGAATCTAGCAAAGCTTGGCGTTGTGGGTCTATAGCCAATTTCCCTTCTAAATGTCCAGTAATAGCCGTAAAAACTTCCAACTCTTCTCTGAGGTTCGCATCAGCAGCTAGCTGACTTTCAAAATTGAGACGGTCTTGCTCCGAAAGCTCCTTTTGGAGATAGCTGTCAAAAAGCTCGTATTTTTCTTCTTCGTTCATCATAATGTCTTTAGCAGTTGGTATGCTTCGGACGTTTGCACCAGTTGGGTCAACTTGCCAATACACAAGGATTTTTTCTTGCGTGCGTAGGCATAGCTCACTTCCAGTTTTTTAGCGACCTCTTCCATAGATTTTAACGTAAAGCTGTGCTTGAGTAATTCCTTGCACTTATCGCCTAGGCGTTCAAACATGGCATCAAAAAGCTGTTGCTTTTCAGAGAATACAAAGGTAGCATCTGCTTGAGCTTGCTCGTCCTCACTAACAGATACGATCTCTTCGTTGATTGTTACCCCTTTATTCGAAGTTTTTTTCAATTCATTCAACCATTTACGCTTGCAAAGCAGAAAAAAGTAAGAATCGAAAGGACAGGTCAATTTTAGATCTTTTGTTTTGGCTTGGTCGTAAATAGTCATCAATACGTCTTGCACTACATCGTGCGCACGTGCTTCATCACCACTATTCTTTTTGATGTAATTGACCACCTTAGGCACAAACTTCTGATAGATCTCATTCAGTAGTAAAGAGTCGTTCTTCAAGAGTGCCACAATGTATTTCTGATCTAAATGCAATCCTGCATCGCCCATATTTACTGGGGTTTCCACCGAAAGTAAAAAAAATTTATCAAAAAGGGGTAACAAAGTTTTCGGGCTGTTGATATAAGGGTGAACAAAACAAAAAATCAATAATCAAAATTTAGAAATCATGAGAACTTCAATTTTAACTATCGCCCTAGCATTCTTTACCCTTATTAACGCGAATGCTTTCACCAACAATACCGATGAAACCGTAGCGGTTTACAAATGGAGAGTTGAAACCACGGAAGGTGTGTACGAAGGAACATCACCCACCTTAGAACAAGCACAAGCCATGTCCTACTTCGTATCGAAAGGTCAATTGGTAACAGGAAAGATCATCGAAAGCTACGAACTAGAGATCACCCGAGTAAAAGAAGAGGAACAACGCATCTATTACTGGGAAGTAGCTGGCGAAAAAGTAATCGCCAAAGGAACTCACAAATCGCTGATCAAAGCACAAGAAATCGTAGACCGATTGAACCAAAACGGTCAGTTGAACTACCGAATCATAGAAAGTAAGTCTATCAACAAGTAATATTTTTTCCAAACACGGGGTAACAAAATTGTTGCCCCGTGTATCTAAAACTGAATTAAATCTTTAAACACTAGAAATCATGAGAACTTTAATCAATTTCATTTCATTATTTGCTACCATGGCCTTGGTATTTACCAGCTGTGATGTGTCGGACGACAACGACAACGATTTGACCCTTTTGCCTCCTACGGCTGCCGAATTCAACAACCTTAGAGAGGAAGCCCTTGCTAGCAGAACACAAGATTTTCAAATTGACGCGGCAGATGGATCCGTAGAACTATTTTCCGAAAATGGTGTTCGAATTACGCTAGACGGAGGATGTATGACCAACAATGGTGACCCCGTAACTGGAATGATCGATGTAGAATTTGTAGAGCTTTTTGAGCGTGGCGACATGCTGGCTACCAACAAAGCAACCAATGGTATCATGCCAGGAGGCGACAAAGCCGTCCTTGTTTCGGGTGGTGAATTCTTTATCAATGCCACTCAAAACGGAGAACAATTAGACAATCCTTGTGGTATTCAATTGGTAGTGCCTGCCAACCTTACGGGTGGTGTAGACTTTGACATGACCTTATGGACAGGCGTGGAAGACGAAGATGGTAACAACGATTGGAGAGAGGCTGGTGCCGACGGTCAAGGTGGTGGTGAATTGTTTGCCGAAGGATTTAATGGTGAAATGGCCTATTACGCATTCTTCCAAGATTTTGGATGGACCAATGTAGACCGTTTTTACAACGATCCAAGACCTAAAACTTTGATCAAAGTAGATGTGCCAGAAGGTTATGACAATGAAAACAGCGCCGTATACCTTTCTTATGACGGTGAAGGGAGTGCTCTTGCTAGATTGGATGTGTATAACTCCACAGAAGAATTGTTTAGTGAGCACTACGGACAGATTCCAATCGGTTTGGAATGTCATGTGATCTTTGCTACCGAAGAAAACGGAAACTGGAGATATGCTGCGAAGTCTGTAACCATTGTTGCGAACGATGTGATCAGCATTGGCTTGAACGAAACAAGTGTTGCTTCTGACGCACAATTGACAGCTATTATCAATGGACTTCCTTAACCTAAATATGGTCCCCAATAACGAAAGTGATGGCGCAACGCCATCACTTTTCCTATATTTATACATAACAACCAACCACCATTGTATGCATACTGTACTCAAATGCCTACTTTTTGCCTTGTTATGCCCCTTCTTTACCAATGCCCAAATTGTCAATGATACCATCCCCAGAATCGTCGGGATTCACTCTGATATTTCTGGAAATACCATCACGCTTACTCCAGAATCTCCTCCGCTGCAGCAGATTGCCGGAGCCCCACAAGCATTCTATACCTACTTCTGGGAATTAGGCGATGGCAAGTACAGCAAAGAGGAAAAACCCAAACATACCTACAAAGAAAAAGGCGAGTATCAAGTTCGACTTTGGACCACCAATAACTACGACAATGGCAAGCCGCCAACCAGCAGACCACAAAAGGTAGCGATCACAGAAGTCTCCAATTCCTATGAAGACGT
>CAWUKP010000010.1:0-21568 GCA_963922975.1 uncultured Spongiivirga sp.
CGCAGTTCAAAACGGTGATCGCGCTCAATCTCAACGGAGAACAACAGCTGTTCGAGGGCATTGTGAAAGGAACCATTTTAGAAGAAAAACGAGGTGATCAAGGCTTTGGGTATGATCCGCTCTTTCAACCTCTGGGTTATGAGCAGTCTTTTGCAGAGCTTTCTATGGAAGAAAAAAATAAAATCGCGCATCGGGGCATTGCTGTTAGGAAGTTAATTGCTTTTTTGGAGGCTTTGTAATGTCAGTTCGAGTGATTCCGAAGGAATTGTATCGAGAACTGCTTAGGATTGTAGTGCCTCTCGATACAACGCTGCGCGCCACTCGAGGTGACAATAAAACTCAATGTCAGTTCGAGTGTTTTCGAAGAAAACGTACCTGCCTGTCGGCAGACAGGTAGAGAACTGCCCAAAATTGAAATGTTACCAGAACTGTGTGAGGATTATCTCAAGAATTATTTAGAGTCACATCGCTTCTCGATCCATTTTGTTTCGCTTCGCTACACAGCACCTTTCTTGCCGTCAAGGCAAGACAAGGCAGGCTCGAAGTGACAATAGAACTCAGTGATGAAACCATCCAGACTTTGAACTCTTCGCTTTTAACTTTCGACTTTTCACCTAAAAACCAACTATTTAAACTACCTTTGCCGCCGTTTAACGCCGTCTATGGGGAAGGTGTTGCACAGAGCTTCGAATAGAGGACATGGATAAGGCTCTCCGCAACACACGATTTTTAGCGATAGAGCAATCTTATTAATGGAAAAATTTGAAGTGTTAGGGCTGAGCGACGAACTGCTCAAAGCCGTAACTGACATGGGCTTTGAAACGCCCTCAGAAGTACAGGAAAAGGCCATTCCTTTCTTATTGGCCGAAGACCGCGACTTGGTGTCGTTGGCACAAACAGGTACCGGAAAAACCGCTGCCTTTGGGTTTCCACTCATTCAACGCATTGATGCCAGTAGCAAAACCACGCAAGGATTGATCCTTTCACCGACGCGTGAACTTTGTTTGCAGATCACCAATGAGTTGAAAAACTACTCAAAATACGTCAAAGGCCTCAACGTAGTGGCCGTGTATGGTGGCGCCAGTATCAACGAACAAGCGAAACAAATCAAGCGCGGAGCCCAGATTATTGTGGCCACGCCTGGCAGGATGCAAGACATGATGCGTCGTCGCTTTGTAGATATTACAGATATCAATTACTGTATTCTCGACGAAGCAGATGAGATGCTCAACATGGGCTTCTACGAAGACATTACCACCATCCTTGCGGATACGCCTGAAACGAAAAGCACTTGGTTATTTTCGGCAACCATGCCAAAAGAAGTGGCGACCATTGCGAAAAAGTTCATGAACGATCCGCACGAGATCACCGTAGGTGCTCGTAACGTAGGTGCCGACACCGTTCGTCATGAATACTACACCGTTGGCGGTCGTGATCGCTACCAAGCACTGAAACGTTTGGCAGATGCCAATCCGGATATTTTTTCGGTGGTTTTCTGTAGAACGAAACGCGATACGCAAAGTGTGGCCGAAAAGCTCATCGAAGATGGTTACAACGCTGCTGCATTGCATGGAGATCTCAGCCAAAACCAACGCGATTTGGTGATGAAATCGTTCCGTACGAGTCAGATTCAAATGCTCGTGGCCACAGACGTGGCGGCTCGTGGTATTGACGTTGAAGATATCACGCATGTGATCAATTACCAACTGCCAGACGATATGGAAACCTATACCCACCGAAGTGGTCGTACGGGTCGCGCTGGGAAGTCTGGGGTTTCAATGATCATTGTGACCAAAAGTGAATTGCGACGTATCAAACAGCTCGAAAAGTTGTTGAAAAAGCAATTCGAACCTAAAAAGATACCAACAGGTATTGAGATTTGCGAGATTCAACTGTATCACCTCGCCAGTAAGATCAAAAGCACCGAGATCAATCATGAAATCGACACCTATCTGCCTGCCATTTATGATGTGCTAGAAGGCCTTGATCGCGAAGAATTGATCAAGAAAATGGTGTCTGTGGAATTCAGTCGCTTCTTCAATTACTACAAAAAATCAAAAGACCTCAACGCGGATACTTCGGGTGCAACCACTGGAAGAAGTGCTGATTCGGTACGCTACTTCATCAACATTGGAGAGCGTGACGGCTACGATTGGAAACGTTTGAAGGATTTCTTGAGAGACCAACTAGGTCTGGATCGCGATGATATTTTCAATGCAGATACCAAAGAGAACTTTTCGTTCTTCAACACAGACCCTCAACACAAAGAGATGATCTTGGAATTCTTTACGGATTTCAAATATGAAGGTCGTTTTGTGAATGTTGAAATCTCTACCACCAAACCCGACGAAGGTCGAAGACGTGACCACAACGGTCGTGATCGCAAACGACGAAGACGCGACGGTGGTGGTGGCGGACGCAAGCGTTCGGAAGGTCGCAGTTTTGAAGGCGGACGTAGAAAAGACCGCGGTGATTTCAAAAAGAAAGACGGCGGTGGCCAAAAGAAAAAGAAAAGTGGCAAGAAAGAAGGTTTCTTTTTTGACAATGTCTACACGCCCTCCGAAGGAAAAAAAAGCAACAAACGCAAGCGTAGGAAGTAAGCTGTTAATCTTCCTTTAAAAAAGTAGGCCTCGGCCTGCTTTTTTTGTTTTGTTTAGTACTTTTACCCGACTGAACAGGAACATGAAATACTATTTATTCCTCCTTGTCGCGCTGCTAGGCCTTTTTTCTTGGGCGCAAGAAAGCGATGACCCCCAAACCGTGAAAGCCACCGTGATAGACGATTCTAGTGGTGAAACCATGGAGGGCGTACACGTGATCAACCTGACCAAAGTGATCGGAACGATCACCGATGCCGAGGGAAATTTTGAGGTGCGTGCGAGTGTTCAGGATACGTTGTATTTTTCTTTTATCGGTTTCAAGGCGATCAAAGTGCGCGTTACTAACGACCTCCTCAAGTTTGACGGCACCAAGATTCGATTAACAGAATTGGCCTATGCCCTGGAAGAAGTAGTGCTTCAACCCTATCAACTGACAGGCTTTTTAGATATTGATTCGAAGAATGTGCCCATCAATACTTCCTACCGATACCGCATTGCGGGACTTTCTAAAGGCTATGAGGCTGGGAATTACAACCCGGGAGCTGTGGGTCGCGTATTGAGTTCCATCTTCAACCCAGCAGACTTTCTTCATAATCTCTTCGGAAAGAAGCCCAAACAAATGCGAAAGCTGCGCAAAATGAAGGAAGACGACGAAATTCGGAACTTGCTAGCTTCGAAATTCGATCGGGAAACCTTGCGTGAGCTATTGCAGGTAGACCGTGTGGATATTGATGAAATTCTACGGAATTGCAACTATTCCGACAGCTTCATTCGCACGGCCAACGATCTACAGATTTTAGATGCCATCAGCGATTGCTATGAAGAGTATCGCGTGCTGAATCGTGGTTAACAGGTTTTCCAGCAATTCTATTTGTGGCCGAATCGGTAATGTTTACCTTTGGATTTCAACCATTGAAATCATTCATCAAACCATCCAAAACGAAATCCTATGAGACTATTGCTTGTCCTCTTTCTTGGACTTTCCCTCCTTGCCTGCAAAACCGAAACCAAAACCCCACCCTCAACAGTTGATACACCAATGGAAATGACCGACGAGGATGAAAACACCTTTAATTGGAACGCCGCCAGTGTGTATTTCATGCTCACCGATCGATTCAACAATGGAGATAACACCAACGATGTACAATTTGACCGTACCAAAGAAACAGGCCCTCTACGTGGTTTTATGGGCGGCGATATCAAAGGGATCACACAAAAGATAGAAGAAGGCTATTTCAACGAATTAGGTGTGAACGCTTTGTGGTTCACTCCCGTTACAGAACAAATTCATGGCAGTGTAGACGAAGGAACCGGCAACACCTATGCCTTTCATGGATATTGGGCGAAAGACTGGACGGCTTTAGATCCTAATTTTGGTACGGAAGAAGACTTGCGAAAACTCGTAGAGGCTGCACATGCAAAAGGGATTCGCGTATTGCTAGATGCTGTAATCAATCACACAGGTCCGGTTACCGAAAAAGATCCTGTTTGGGAAGACAGCTGGGTACGCACCGGTCCGCAATGCCAGTATAGCAATTACGAAAATACCATTAGTTGTACCCTCGTGACCAATCTACCTGATATCCGAACGGACAGCAACGAGGCTGTGGACTTGCCTTCCGAATTGGAACAAAAGTGGAAGGCCGAAGGACGTTACGATCAAGAAATGGCTGAGCTAGACGAGTTCTTCAAAAAGACGGGACATCCTCGAGCACCGCGTTTCTATATCATGAAGTGGTTGGCAGACTTTGTGGCAGATTACGGGATCGACGGTTTTCGTGTGGATACCGTGAAACATACCGAAGAGTTTGTTTGGGACGAATTCAGGGCGATATGTAACAACACTTTCGCCGAATGGAAGTTGACCAATCCTGATAAAGTGTTAGACGACTCTCCTTTTTACATGGTGGGTGAAGTATACAACTATGGCATCAGTGGGGGGCGTTTTTACGATTTCGGCGATAAAAAAGTAGATTACTTCAGTAATGGTTTCACCAGTTTGATCAATTTTGAATTCAAGTACGATGCACAAAAAGATTACGAGCACATCTTTAGCAAATACCATGAAAAATTACACAACGGAGATCAAGTTCAAGTACTGAACTATTTGTCGTCTCATGATGATGGTGCGCCTTTTGACAAGCAACGCCAAAAGCCCTATGAAACGGCCAACAAGCTACTCTTGAGTCCAGTAACTGCACAAATCTACTACGGCGATGAGACCGCAAGATCTCTTGATATCGCAGATACTGTAGGGGATGCTACCCTGCGCTCATTCATGAACTGGGAGGCGATTGCTCAAAATGCCGAGACTAAAAAAGTACTGGCGCACTGGCGCAAACTGGGAACTTTTAGAGCCAAACACCCCGCAATTGGTGCAGGTACGCACAAAAAATTAAGTACGGCGCCTTATACATTCTCTAGAGTGAATGGTGAAGACACTGTGGTCATTGGTCTGGATATGCCAACAGGTGAAAAGACCCTATCCGTTAAAGATATATTTGCTGAAGGCAGTAAGGTCAGAGATCACTATTCTACACAAGAGGCCACGGTAACCGATGGAAAGGTAACGATCAATTCGCCTGCCACGGTGGTACTGCTCGAAGCAGCTCAATAAGATAATTTTACGAACAGCAACAAAAAACCCAGCACGATTGCTGGGTTTTCTTGCTATTAATCAATAAACACTTTATTGAAAACATGGTAAGCTTAGTAATGCCCCAAAGCCTTTACCATTAATTGTTGACTTATTTACGGCGAAAATACACAGCTTGGATGTTAACTCATTGAATTTTAACACTTTCTACACAAATTTTTTGACGCTAACGCACTGAATGACAGCCTATTTACGAAGTCTACTTCAAAGAATGTAAAGCAATTCTGTTCCCTTCGGTATCCTTAAACAAGGCCATAAAACCGTGCCCTTCTCCGATCTGTGTTTTCTGTTGAAGGATTTCTCCACCCGCTTTGGGTACTCGAGCCAACTCGGTAGCTAGGTTTTTACAAGAGAAGTAAATTACGGGGCCATGAGTGTCGCTTGGAACATAGCTTTCATGCTTTACCAAAGAACCTGCAGCGCCTGCTTTTCCTTCCGCAAAAGGAAACCATCCCATAGAAAAACCTCCAAATTCGTGAAGACTAATATCAATTTGAAAAACCGTATCATAAAACTGCTTAGCCCGAGCCATATCCATTACAGGAATCTCGAACCATCCTACCATATTTTCTTCCATGGCTAACGTTCTAAGTGTGTTTTCAACTTTGCAAGGCCTTTATCGAAATCACCGCCCCCGGCGTTATCCATGTTCATGAAGAGCATAAAGATACTTCCGAGGAAGGGGTGCTTGCCAGAAAATCCCCAAGTCACTTTGGTCCCGCCTTCGGCATCGGCCACATCGAGATAAGCGTTTGAGGTAGATTTCCAAGGTTTGAAGAAGCGCAGTTCGGATTCGATGCGCTCATTAGGAAGGATTTTGGTGATTTCTTGTTCACCTTCGCCTACTTCTTTATTGCCTTGCCAAGAAGACAAGGCTCCTACTTCACCATCCGTACCTTCGAATTGTTTGGCCATGTCAGGATCTTTTTCTTCCCAAGGCGACCATACTTCGCCATTTTTCAAATACTTGATAAAATCGAAAACCGTGCCTTTGTCTTTCTGAATTACAATCGAGCGATGCACGTGATACTTCTTGGGCGCAATAATACCAAGAAGTAGGATCAGGGCGATGATGCCCAAAACGATGTATAAAGCAATCAACATGAGAATAAAATTTAAAGGTTTGCTGTGGTCTACGCTTCGTTGCCCTCGCTGCTCACCATCCATCCCACGCCAAACTTGTCAGTAAGCATGCCAAACTTTCCACCCCAAAAGGTATCGTCTAAGGGCATACCAATGTTTCCGCCGTCAGCAAGACTATTGAAAATTGATGTGGCTTCCTCCAAATCGTCTATGGAAAGGCTCAAATAACAATCGTTGCCGGCTTTGTAGTTGGGCATTAGATTGTCGCATAACATCATGGTAATACCGTGGAATTCGATCGTAGCGTGCATGATGAAATTTTCCATGTCTTTGGTCACTTCCATATGCCCTGGAGGCATCTCGGAATAGCGCATGATGCCTTTCTCTTCAGCATCAAAAATGTCTTTGTAAAAATTGAGCGCATCTTCGCAGGTGCCTGCGAACATGAGGTACGGATGCAGTTTCATAATTGGTTGTGGTTGGTTGTTGCTTCAAGGTACTATTTTTTTCACTTAAAAAAATGTTAATTTGACGCTTCAAAAGAACCCATGAAAAAACTGATAGTACTTACTGGTGCAGGCATGAGTGCGGAAAGCGGACTGAAGACCTTTCGCGACGCGGACGGCCTCTGGGAAGGTCATGACGTCACGCAAGTAGCCAGTCCACAGGGTTTTGCCAATAATCCTGAATTGGTTCTGGACTTCTACAATCAGCGCAGGCGACAACTGCAACAAGTAGAACCCAATGCCGCCCACCGAAAGCTAGCAGAACTTGAAGCTCACTTTGACGTTCATATCGTGACACAGAACGTAGACGACCTTCATGAACGTGCAGGAAGTAGTAAAGTACTGCATTTACACGGCGAATTACTGAAAGTACGAAGCATGGCTGATGAAACACTAGTACTAGATTGGAAAGAGGATCTTGTGCTTGGCGATACAGGTCCAGATGGCGCTCAATTACGGCCGCATATTGTATGGTTTGGCGAAATGGTTCCCATGCTGGAAAAAGCTGCTCACATTACTTCCCAAGCGGATGTCCTGATGATTATCGGCACCTCAATGCAAGTATATCCGGCAGCAAGTTTGATTCATTATGTGCCGCCAGCTACACCTTCTTACTTCATCGATCCAAGACCAGCCATACGCGCTTCAGAGTATTCGAATCTTACGGTTGTTGCTTCTACCGCTACGGAAGGGGTAGCTACTGTGGCAGATCTCCTAATTGGTAGATGATGCGCATCTGTTCGGCCCAGTCGAGCAACTTTTTGGTTTCAGCGTCGGTAAGTTTGGCTTCTTCGTGAACCCAAGTGTACGAATTGAGGGGCATCCAACCTTCTTTTACATACTCAATAACTTCCTCCATCTTATGGTCTTTCTTTTTCTTACTGTACGAAGCCCAGTCTGAGAAGTTCAAGTGACGCTTGCCATCTTCAATATGATCGTCTAGCCAATAGGATACAGGTGCTACTTCGGCATACCAAGGGTATTTTGTGTTGTTGCTATGGCAATCGTAACAAGCATTCTCCAAAAGTACAGCTACCTCCTCTGTGGGTTGTGTTTCCTCAAGAAAGGCAGCCAAATGTGTGGTTTCATCTAGGTTCTTCTCCGGACGAATAAATTGCATCACAACCAAGGCGATGAGCAGCAATACCAGTATTTTTTTGATTATTTTCATCTATTGGAAAGTTTTATGAACGTCTATCAATTAAGCCAGCAAAATACAGCACAAAAGGATGAACCGCAATAGCTTTATCGAATATTTAAGTGCCGTAAATCATTCCAGAGAAAATCGTCAGCATGCCGCAACGATGGTATTGGATAATCCTAGTTTGATCCCGATGCTTTTAGAGATTGCATTTCAGGTAGATGAAGACATCTCCTGCAGGGCATGTTGGGTACTGGAATTCACCTCCAAAAAAAATATCGAGTGGCTGCTTCCACACATCGATACTTTTCTAGACAATGCAGGAAGGGTGCATCTCGACCCGGCAGTGCGCCCCGTAGCCAAAATTTGCGAATACTTGACGGAAGCTTACTTTGGTAAGAAACCATCAAAAGTTAAGAGTGCACTCACCAACTCGCACTTAGAGCGCATCACAGAGCTCTGCTTTGATTGGTTGATCAATGACGAAAAAGTAGCAGCTAAGGCTTACTCGATGCGCAGTCTTTTTTTGCTGGGAACGAAATTCGACTGGATTCACCCGGAACTGAAATTGATCTTAGAAGAAAATTACGCCCAAGGCTCAGCGGCCTACAAAGCCAGAGCACGCCACACCTTTGAAGCCCTACGAAAATTTCGAATCCAACAGTTGCGATCGGCTGCTCGGAAATAAATTACTGCGCATTCACTACCCCAAACACGATAGCTTTAATATCTTTGCGCTTTCTGAAAACTCGCCTAGCATGTCACTATCTCCACTCAGCGCCATTTCCCCTATCGACGGTCGGTATCGAAATAAAACTGCTCCACTCGCCAACTTTTTTTCGGAAGAAGCTTTGATCAAATATCGAGTACTGGTGGAAGTGGAGTATTTCATCGCGCTTTGCGAACTCCCACTACCGCAGTTGAAAGGTGTGGATGCAGGCACCTTCGACAATTTACGTGCCCTTTATACGAAATTCAGCAGTGAAGATGCACAGGCCATCAAAGACATTGAGAAAGTAACCAACCACGATGTAAAGGCGGTAGAATATTTCATCAAAGAGAAATTTGACGCCCTTGGGCTTTCGGCTTTCAAAGAGTTTATTCACTTCGGACTCACTTCGCAAGACATCAACAATACTGCCGTTCCGCTTTCGCTAAAAGAGGCGATGAACGAAGTGTATGTTCCGCTGTATTTGGAAGTTTTACAGAAACTGGAAAGCTTGGCTTCTGAATGGAAAGACATTCCTATGCTGGCGCGAACACACGGCCAACCCGCTTCGCCCACCCGTTTGGGGAAAGAGATTGAAGTATTTGTGGTGCGATTGAAAGAGCAGTTCAATTTGCTGAATGACATTCCGAGTGCGGCTAAGTTTGGTGGCGCTACTGGAAATTTCAATGCGCATCATGTGGCCTATCCTGAAATTGATTGGAAGGCCTTCGGAACGAGCTTCGTACAAGAGCGATTAGGCTTACAACATTCGTTCCCTACCACACAAATCGAGCACTACGACCACATGGCGGCGTTGTTTGATACCCTCAAACGCATCAATACGATCATTGTTGATCTAGACCGCGACCTATGGACCTATATCTCCATGGATTATTTCAAGCAAAAGATCAAAAAAGGAGAAGTGGGTTCTTCAGCGATGCCGCATAAAGTGAATCCCATAGATTTTGAGAACTCCGAAGGAAATTTAGGTATGGCCAATGCCATGTTTGAACATCTGGCTGCCAAGTTGCCAATTTCGCGATTGCAACGCGATTTAACCGATAGTACTGTTTTGCGTAACATTGGCGTACCGATGGGCCATACGCTGATTGGTTTTCAAGCTACCCTTAAAGGACTTGGGAAGTTGTTGTTGAATCGAGAACGATTTGATAGAGATCTTGGGGAGAACTGGGCGGTAGTGGCCGAAGCCATTCAGACGATTTTAAGGCGCGAAGGCTATCCGAATCCGTACGAAGCCTTGAAAGGACTTACACGCACCAATGAAGCCATCACACAGCAAAGCATTGCTGGATTTATCGATACGCTGGACGTTTCCAACGCTATCAAAGATGAATTGAAGCGCATCACTCCTTCCAATTATACAGGTATCTAAAATAAAAAACGCCCCCGGGCCAGGAGCGTTTTCGGTTGTAACATTAGAACCAAATATGTTATTTGGCGCCCATAAAATCTTTTAGTTCTTGGAGACTGCCTTGATCGATGTCCGCTTTTTGAACGGCTTCGATTAATTTCATCATGTTGGCAGGCTTCATATCGTCGCCCAACACCCGAACCAGTCCGAAGCCCCATCGGCTGTCTGCACCATACACGATAACCTCATCGATCGCATCTTCGGTACCCAAATACTTGACAGTTACCTTCGTGCCTTTGTCGGTAAAGCTCATAAGGTCTAAATAATCTTCTTGACCCAGAATACTCATCACCTTTTTCTTCTCGGTTTGGTATTGGGTAGCATTCTTCTCGGTAAGTTTGAACGCAAGGATATTTAACTTATCAAGTGATTCGTAGGCATCTTTCTGCTCAGCTGTGAGGTCTGCTTCCGCCAAATTCAACAAACTGGCTGGCAAATCGAGCTGAATGAAATCTTTGCTCTCCGTATTTTCTACGTAGTATTCCTGAAGGCTCTGTTCGCTACTGCAGCTTGCCAATAACAAAACCCCCGAGAGGGTGAGCGCTATTTTTTTGAAGAAATTCATAACTGATCGTTTTTTGATTGGTAGTAAAAGCTTGAGGAATGTTACAAAATACATTCCTCAAGCCATTGATGGTTTGCTTATTGTTTTACGTTGTTCAGCTCTCCAGGAAGGTTCATCTTCTTGGTCAGGGCATTGATCTTATTGAGATCAATATCACCTGTAAGGGTCAACAATACGGTTTCGATTTTACGGTCTTCGCCATTCATGTCGACCTCTACGTCTTTGATTCCAGAGACGAACATAAGCAGTTCGCTTACGATGTCTTCGTTCTTACCGTACTTCACATAGAATTTTACGTTGGCATCCTTATCCTTCACGCGCATCAACTCTTCCAAAGAAGAACCTCTTAAATACTTCTTCACGTCTGCAGAGATCTGAGAGCCAATGCCTTTGTCTTCCGTCATGAATACTTTAAGACCTGTCAAGTTTTTGGCCAACTCACAAAAATCTTCGTGATCTTGATCGTCTACATCGATCTTACACATGAGTTTGAATAGATTTTGTGAGACCACAATGGTCGATACGTTTTCCAAATCCTCGTACTTATCGAAGGCAGACTGCCCAAAGCTCAGTACTGGGGAGATGGCGATAGCTATTGCTAGAATGAACTTTTTCATGATTTCTCTTGTTTTAAATCCTTTAGTTATAGTTTACTGTTCGTTTTTGAAGATTTTACCCTTCGCATTCTCAAACTCGTTGAGATAGGCAATTTTCTCAGTGCCTTTGGTATAGTTGAAGGCGAGCAATTCAAAAGCTTCTTGTGCTTCCTCGTAAGCGGCCAAGGCCTCCTTACGCTCTTGCGCTCTTTGTTGTTCAACAATTCCATTGCCTAGATAGGCACCTACCATGAGGACGGCTACGGCTGCAACTGAGACCCACTTCAGATTTAAGGTTCTCTTCTTAGGTTTTAGCGGGACAGGCTTCGTAAAACGTTCCTCTTTTGCTTTGGCGAAGTATCCGAACAACACCTGGTATTGTGCCAAGTGAGGTGCCACTTCAGCTTGCGCGAAATATTCGCTTAGTTGTTGCTCTTCGGCCAAGGACGTCTCGGCTTCGAGATACTTCTCTATTAGTTTTTCAATCTTAGCTAACTCCATAGTTATGCTTGTTTAGCAATTGTTGTCTTACTTCTTTTCTCGCCCTGCTTAACGCCACTCTTACTGCGGTGGGTTTCATGTCTAACATCTCAGAAATCTCGTCAAAATCGTATTGCTCGATATCTCTAAGTTGGATTACCATTTTCTGTTGTTCTGGCAGGGTTTCAATGATCTTATGCATCCACTCAAGGCTGTCTTCTATTTCTACCTGGCGCTGCAACGAGGTATTTTCATCCTGATAGTTGCTATGCACCAGCTTGAGGTTGCTGGCTTGCTTCGACTTTAATTTGTCGAGGCAATAATTCTTCGTCATCGTCATCGCAAATGCTTCCACACTTTTGTATTTGGTCATCTGCTCATTCTTCGTCCACAATTTCAATAACACTTCTTGGGTCGCATCTTCTGCTTCCTCATTGCTAACAAGCAGTCGTTTGGCCAAACGATACACTTTATCCTTAAAAGGAAGTACTATGTTTAAAAACTCTGCTTGTCGCATTTTAGTTGGTTGGTTTAAAAGAACTTTAAAAGTGCTTTATACAGTGAAGACGAGCCACTTGAAAATTTGTTACAAAAAAACTTTATCTTGCAATAAAGTACTGAAAACCCCAGTTATTACTACTAATTTCCAAAAGTAAAAAAGCAATGATAAAGCGACTTCACCTGAAGAAGGTGTTTCTGTGGACCACTCTTTCTGTATTCTCAATTTTTGTTGGATGTTCTGACCAAGATGATGATCTGACGGTTGTTTCCGGAAATTTAGAGGTTCAAGATTTTGTATGGAAGGCCATGAATCTATTCTATTTCTGGCAATCAGACGTAGCAGACCTTGCCGACGATCGGTTTGCCACCAATGAAGAATACTCCAATTTTCTGAACGGTTTTAGCAGCCCAGAAGATCTTTTCTACAATATTTGTTTTGACCATGAGGTCATCGTTGGAGCCAATGCTGCTGTTGACCGATTTAGTTTCATCACGGACGATTACAACGACTTACTCGCCATAAATTCCGGAGAATTTACCACCAATGGCGTTGATTTTGGTTTGATCGCCTTTTCGGGTTCGGATGATATCTTTGGATATGTTCGCTATATTCTACCAAATACAGATGCGGCTACCAAAGACATTCAACGAGGGGACCTCTTTTTAGAAGTAGACGGACAGCAACTTACGCGTCAAAATTTCAGACAGTTGTTATTTGGTACCAATACTACCTACACGCTGAGTTTGGCTGAAATCCAAAACGGAACAGACGTGGTGCTTACCGGAGAAACCGTCGAATTGATCAAAGCTCCTTACACGGAAAACCCGGTTTTCATTGCCAAAACCTTGGATGTGAATGGTACTTCTATCGGCTATTTGATGTACAATAGCTTTACAGGAGATTTTGACAATCAGCTGAATGATGCCTTTGCCACTTTTGCAGGGGTGGATGCATTAGTTGTAGATGTGCGTTATAATGGTGGAGGTTCCGTACGATCAGCCACCAGAATGGCCAGTATGGTTACAGGGCAGTTCAGCGGACAATTATTTTTGCGCGAACAGTGGAATGAAAAACTACAGCCCAACTTTGGGGAGGACAATAATTTTGTGACCACCATCGATGGTAATACAATCAATAGCCTCAATCTAGATCAACTCTACGTACTTACTTCAGATCGTTCGGCTTCTGCCAGCGAACAACTGATCAATGGCTTAGAACCTTACATCGATGTAATTCAAGTGGGTGATCTTACGGAAGGTAAAAATGAGTTTTCCGTTGCGCTATACGATTCTCCGTCTTTATTATTTGATGATCCAGACTTAAATCCAAATCATACTTATGGCATTTTACCATTGGCCGGAAGAATGGAGAATGCTGCAGGTTTTTCGGATTACACAAGCGGACTCGCGCCAGACATCGTTTATGTAGAAGATTTAGCGAATCTTGGAATTTTAGGAGAAGCTGATGAACCTTTGTTGGCTGCGGCTATTGCAGATATTACCGGTATTTCACGAGGAACTTCACGAACTGCTTCTTTCACCAAAGAAAAAGATATTGCTGATGCCAAATTCAACACGCTAGTAGGTCAGAACAGCTACGTTGAACCAAGAAATTAGATCTTTAGTCATTTACATAAAAAAAGCCGCTTCTCAGCGGCTTTTTCTTTACTAAAGATTCAACGTAAACCCTAATCGTGCATTTCGGCCGCGGGTGGTAAACCCTACTACTTCGAAATAGTCTTCGTTGGTGATATTATCCAAACCGGCAAATACTTTGAAACGCGGACTGAATTGATGACTGGCATACAAATTCAGCAAACTAAAGCTATCGAGTGTAACCTGCTGAAACGTGCTAAAATCAGTGTCTAAGCGACTTGAGGTATACTGATAGTCAAGGCTGGCAAATGTTTTTTGCGAAAACTGATAGCCCAATCGCGCATTAACCTTGTGTTTCGGCAAACGCAGTCGTACCTCCTCACGTCTTTCCGTGAAGGTGTAATTAGCAGACGCGCTTAGCTTGTCGAAAGGCTGAGCTTCTAGCTCCACTTCCACCCCTTGAGCAGTAAAGTCCGTGGCTACATTCTGATATTCCCCAGCAAAGGTGTCAAAGTCTATGATGACGAAGTCGATAAAATTCTGTTCCTTACGATTGAAGTACAAGGCACTCAAGCGCAACTTCTCAATGGGCTTTACTTCTACCCCACCCTCTATGGTGGTGTTTTCTTCTGGCTCTAGGTTAGGGTTCGGTCCAAAAGGCCCAAATAGCTGAGATAAATTCGGCGCGATGAAGGAAGTGGCATACGAACTGAAGAATTTAACATATCCTTCCTCCATTCTCACACGAAACGAAGGATTCAGGTTATACACCAAATTTGTCCCGTATTCGCTATGATTATTCATGCGTAGCCCTGCATTCACATTCAAGCCAAACTTAGATACGTACACCACATTGGCATACGGGTCTATCGTCGTTGCCTGCTGCTCCTCGGTGAAACGTGTTTGATTCTCGATAACGTTTAGCCCAACAATCGTATAAAAAATAGCATTGAAATTGTACTTATTAAACACGTCTACCACCCATGTCTGGGAGTCGAATTGTGTAGGAAAAGAAGAACGATTCTCGCGGTTCACCTGATTAAAGGCCACATTTGCTTGTATGCTTCCGTTGGTATAATCGAAAACCGTGGTGAGTCCGAAGCGTGACTGCTCGTTTGTCGAGCTAAAATTAGCATCTTCCACAGGAAAGCCATTGTCAAAGTCTGCATTGAACTTATCATAATTAGCGAAACCTATGAGCTTGAATTTCTCCGAAAAACGATATCCCAATTTGAAAACACCATTGATTCTGGAAAACGCATCCTGTTCATTACCTATGGCCGCAGAGAGTCCATCGGTGTACTGCTGCCCAGCCAATACAGATATATCCAAATCACCTGTCTTGGCCAATATATTAACTGAATTCCTAAAATCGGCAGGATTGTAATTTGAATCTTCTTGCGATTGATTCGTTGCCATTACACTGTTGAAGGTAGCGCTGAGCCCTTCTTCTTTGGCGCTTTTAGTCGTAATATTGATCACCGCTGTAGCTGCAGCATTTCCATACAAACTACTGGCAGCGCCCTTCACAATTTCAATACTTTCAATTTGTGAGGCATCCAAAAGCCGGAGATCGTATTCCGCGCTTACATTTGAAGGATCGGAAACTTGAATACCATCTATGATGACCAAGACTTGACGGTTGTTCCCGCCACGCACAAAACTGCTGATGTTTTGTCCGGCATAACTTCTACTTCCATTCACTTCAATACCGCTTTTGGTATTGATGATTGCTGCGACAGAGCGCCCCGCATTCTGTGCTAGTTCTTCTTGATCGATTTTGATCACGGTCTTTCCAGAATTCTCGCGTTTGAGTTCGAACCTGGAGTCGGTAACGACTACTTCCTCCAACTCTTCAGTGGAGGTTTCTTGTTGCGTGTGGCCCTTCCATAGAAAGCACGTCAGCGCACACAGAGCAATTGTTTGCTTGTTCATGTAAACATTCATTAAAACGGAAAAAAGCATGGCTTCCCATGTGTCAACCTTTATCCCGAAAGTTAGACATCGTATGTTGAATGTTGGCAGGTCTCCTGGCTTGCTTAAAGTTGTCCGTCTTCCCATCCCTTTATCTCAGGACAGTGACTTTGTAGATGACAACCACTCATCGTACGATGAGATGCTGAAAATTTTCAGCGCTTGCTTACAGTTGCGGGAACAGCTTCAGTCTTTCACTGAATTCCCTTTTAATTCGCACACTTTAAGTGTTCGAAACCAAAATTCGACACGAAAATACAGCTAAAAGTCCACATATTTACATAAGCCTAGAAATAATGGTATTTTTAAGGCCTAACAATATCTATGAGAACTACTTGGATTTACGCCTTTCTGCTGCTTCTTTTTTCTTGTAAAGAAGAGAAAGCCACGAACAGACTTCCTTTTCCGGATGCTGACACCTCAAATTTTACGGTAAGCGAAGCCCAAGGATTTAAAATTGAACAGCAAGGCGATTTGACCATTCTGGAAGTGAATAGTCCGTGGCCAGGCGCTGAGAAGAAATACCGCTACGCTTGTATTCCCCAGGAGAAAGCAGCCTACATCAGCTTGAATAAAGACGAATACGATGCTATTCTGCTGACGCCCTTGACTTCTCTGGTTGTTACCTCTACCACCCATATTCCTTCCCTAGAAATGCTTGGTGAAGAAACTACACTAGTAGGATTCCCTAATACCAATTATGTGTCATCAGAAAAGACACGAGCTCGGATTGATGCTGGACGTGTGAAAGAAGTAGGCCAAAATGAACAATTGAATACAGAGATCCTCATCAATCTTCAACCACAGGCGCTGGTGGGTTTCGCCATTGATGGCACCAACAAAGCCTACCAAAGTTTGCAAAAAGCAGGGATACCGGTGTTGTACAATGGCGATTGGACAGAGCAAACCCCCTTAGGACGCGCGGAATGGATCAAATTCTTTAGTGTTTTATTTCAGAAGGAAACAGAAGCGGACTCTATTTATGAGTCCATCAAAGCCGAATACGAAAGAGTCAAGTTATTAGTCATGCCCACCGAGGCTAGACCTACAGTATTGAGCGGGGCTATGTATAAAGATGTTTGGTACTTGCCTGCAGGAGAAAGTTATCAGGCCACCTTTAGCAAAGATGCTGCAGCCCAATACTTATGGGCCGATTCCAAAGGAACTGGCAGTCTTTCTTTGAGCATTGAAAACGTATTGGAAAAAGGTGCACAAGCGGATTTTTGGATCGCACCGGGTCAATTCACAAGCTACACCCAACTTGAGGAAGCAAGCGTTCACTATCAAAAATTCAAACCTTTTAAAGATCGAAAGGTGTATACTTTTAATACCAAAACAGGTGCCACTGGCGGAACGCTCTACTACGAGTTAGGGCCCAACCGCCCTGACATCATCTTAAAAGATCTCATCAAAATCATGCATCCCCAAATACTCCCCGAGTATCAACCTTTTTTCTTTCAACCCTTGGCCGATTGAAAGCTTCATCCAAGCATATCATTTCTTTTGGAGGACTGGGTCTGCTGCTTGTACTTTGTTTCTTATTGAACATCGCTTTAGGTTCAGTGAACATTCCTTTTCGCAGTATTCTAGCGGTTTTTTTCGATTCTTCAGCTGTGAAGGAGAGTTGGTCTTATATCGTACTGGATTATCGTTTACCCAAGGCCATTACCGCCATTTTAGTAGGTGCCGGATTGGGCGTAAGTGGTTTATTGATGCAAACTTTGTTTCGAAATCCCCTTGCAGGACCCTTTGTACTCGGTATCAGTTCCGGCGCCAGTTTGGGAGTTGCTCTGTTGATTATGGGCAGCAGTTTTCTCGGCGGGGCTTCTTTGGTACTCGCTTCTAAATGGGGCATCGTCATTGCCGCGGCTGTAGGTAGTTTTTTGGTTCTTTTGCTGGTTTTATTGGTTTCAGCGCGCGTACGCGACACCATGGCCATACTCATCATCGGATTGATGTTTGGCAGTATTACCGCCGCCATCGTGAGCGTACTTGCTTTTTTTAGCCCTTCTGAGCAACTACAACAATATATTTTTTGGTCTTTTGGTAGCTTGGGCGATCTCAGTTGGACAGATTTAGGGCTTTTCGCCGGTATTTTAGTCCTGGGATTGCTGCTTACGCTCTGGGCTCTCAAAGGCCTCAACGGACTTTTATTAGGAGAAGCCTATGCGCAAAGTCTTGGCTTGTCCTTAAAACGCCATCGATTGGTGGTCATTTTAGCTACTAGCCTGTTGGCAGGCAGTGTAACCGCCTTTGCCGGGCCTATTGCGTTTATTGGTTTGGCGATTCCACATATGGCAAGACAGCTTTTACAGACGAATAATCATCGTATTCTTTTTCCAGGAGTGCTTCTTCTTGGAGGTATTTTATTGCTCCTGTGCGATACGATCGCTCAATTACCGCAAAGTGAGCTCTCACTACCCATCAACGCGGTAACTGCCATGATTGGTGCGCCCGTTGTGATTTGGTTATTGGTTAGAAAACGCAATATGATCTTTTGAAAGACGCGACAACCCATATCATCCGAGTGGAAGCGCTTTCTATTGGTTACAAAGGAAAGCGCAGCACCATTGTATCTGAGGATATTTCCATGCAAGCCAATTTAGGTGAATTGATTGCGGTTGTAGGCGGAAATGGCGCAGGAAAGTCCACCTTACTGCGCACGCTGGCAAAGATTCAGCCGCCTTTAAAAGGCACCATCACATTGGGAGCGGATTCGCTAGACCAACTTTCACCACAAAAACTTGCCACCAAAATAAGCCTGGTCCTTACAGCGCCTATTGCTACCAGAAATCTGACAGTAGAAGAATTGGTGGCCATTGCTAGGCAGCCGTATACGAATTGGCTTGGTATGCTAACAGACAGAGATATTACTGTGGTCAATGCAGCTCTTCAACAAGTAGATATCGAAGCATTACGCCATAGAAAGTGTTACGAATTAAGCGATGGACAATTACAACGCGTAATGATTGCAAGAGCATTGGCGCAAGACACAGACATTATCATTTTGGATGAGCCCACTACGCACCTCGACATCTATCACAAGGCAAAAATCCTGAAACTACTGAAAGATATTGCCAGTAAAACGAAAAAGATCGTCATTTTCTCCACCCATGAAATCGAATTGGCCCTGCAGCTTTGCGATCAAATGCTGGTCATGCAAGGTAATACGTCGGTCTACGGTACTCCGAAAGCCTTGATAGCGTCGAGAAGCTTTCATAGCTTATTTCCTGATGATTTGATCGACTTTGATGCGCAGGCGCAACGTTTTACCATCAAAGAATAAGATCCCTAACGTCGGTCTCTAGGCATTCAAAAGGTATTCTACTATCTTTACCCTCGTGAAGATTACCTTATGAACGAAACACTGTTATACCTCCTTTTTATTGTAGTTGGACTCCTTATCGGTTTTGTATTAGGGAGGCTTTTGATGCAGGTGAAATCTAAGGGTGCCCTAAGTACCCTAGAAGAACAAGTGCGGCAAGGTAAACAGCAGCTTCAAGAACTTCAGGCAGTGCGTCATGAGAAAGAAGCCCTGGCCGTTCAAATGACCAAAAAAGAGGCCGATTTGGAACATCTGCAACGCCTTCATCAGGAACAGAAAGAAGAGGTAGAACGGCTTCAGGAAAAATTCACCAAAGAGTTTGAGAATTTGGCGAACAAAATTCTAGAAGAAAAATCAGATAAATTCACCAAAAAGAACCAGCAGAATATTGAGACCATTTTAAAGCCCTTACAAGAAAAGATTCAGCGCTTTGAAGAAAAGGTCGAGAAAACGCACAAAGAAAGTATCGACTACCACGCTGCACTTCGTCAGCAAATCCTAGGCTTAAAAGACCTCAATGAACAAATGAGCAAGGAAACTCTGAATTTGACCAAAGCATTGAAGGGCGATAGCAAAATGCAAGGGAATTGGGGTGAATTGGTCTTAGAACGCGTTCTGGAGAAGTCTGGCTTAGAAAAAGGACGCGAATATGAGGTGCAACAGAGTTTTACCAAAGATGATGGGAGTCGCGTCTTGCCTGATGTCATTATCAACTTGCCCAATGGGAATAAGATGATCATCGACTCCAAAGTTTCATTGACCTTTTACGAGCGCTTTGTCAATGCGGATGAAGAGGGGAAGCCTGCGCACCTTAAGCAGCACGTTCATTCCATTAAAAAACACGTCGAAGATTTGTCGGCCAAGCGCTACGAAGACCTCTACGAGATCGAATCGCCCGATTTTGTCTTGATGTTTGTACCCATCGAACCTGCCTTCGCCCTAGCGCTGCAGGAAGAAGACAGTTTGTACAGCAAGGCGTTCGAAAAAAATATTGTGATCGTTACGCCTACCACGCTCCTAGCCACCCTTCGCACCATCGACACCATGTGGAGCAACGAAAAGCAGCAGCGCAATGCCATCGAAATTGCCCGTCAGGCCGGAGCACTTTACGATAAGTTCGAAGGACTCGTGCAAGATCTGACCAAAGTTGGCAAAAAGATGGATGACGCCAAGAATGAATACCGCGGTGCCATGAATAAACTTGTGGAAGGTCGAGGCAATATCGTAACCAGCATCGAAAAGCTGAAAAAGATGGGCGCCAAAGCCAAAAAATCGTTACCCGAAGCTATTCTTAAGCGCGCCGAAGAGGACGACGACGCGGAAGAACCCAGTACGCATACGTTGAATTAGGCAATTAGCGCTTCACAAAAGATTTAGTACTTCTAGCTCCATCTGCCTCCAAAGCCAATACATACACTCCCGCAGGTAAACTACTGACATCCATTCGATCTTCTGAAGCTAGCATGCTTTGCAATAGCTGCGCTCCGGTAAGTCCGTAAACCGTTGCCCTAGCCTCAGTCTCTCCTTGCGGCAATTGAACATTGATCTCATTCACCACAGGATTCGGATACAATTGAAAAGTAGCCAATAATTCCTCTTGGGTAGTCAATACTTCGGAAGAACTGTTCAAATAAATGATATCTCCTGAATTATTCGTGCCGCCGCCATCAGAAGCGTTCACTACTGAGTAGAAAGTGATATTCCCAACATTGGTGCTGGGCGACGTCCATTGAAAGTCCCAAATCGCATTGCTCGAAACGCCTGCGTGGGTAATAGTTTGTCCACCCGAAACCAATTGAGAGCCTGTACCAGCCACAAAAGTTCCTTGTTTGGTACCATCTGCTGTTTCGGCCGTCATTTGAAAACCGTTACGCATACTTTGTGTTACCGAAAATGCATTTACTGAGATGTTATAAGTAGTATTCGGTTCATAATTGGCGGGAACCGTTAAGGTAACACCCGCGTTATCAATACGGGCACCACCTGTGGTATTGTGACATTGGGTACAGTTGTTACCGCCATCACCTGGCGAGCCCGTGAGGCTTTGTCCTGTTACGCCTCCAGAAAAGGAAGCGATGCCAATGGCAATCACAGGAAAACATAGCAATAGTACGTAATAGGCGTAATTCTTTTTCATAGCTTTTGAGTTTTGGTTATCTAAAGTTAACGTAATTCCCTAAAAATCAAAAAAATATGTGAAATCGACTATCACAAAAACGACATGACATAAAAAAACCGCCACTTGGGCGGTTTTATCATTACTTACTTAGATACATTTTCCTTCTGGAGTAAAGATTGTAGAAATCGTCGTCCTTCAGACTATCAATGAATAGTATACTCTCGCCCGTACTTTTCATCTCTGGCCCGAGATTTTTGTTCACATTTGGGAATTTGTTGAAAGAGA
>CAWUKP010000011.1:0-20597 GCA_963922975.1 uncultured Spongiivirga sp.
TCACCAGTCGCCCTGCTTTAACGGAGGGATCTAGATTGGCCAGACTGTCGGCCATAGCCAAGGTTGGTGTATTGTAGATCGTCATCCCCCGAATGTCGCCATCATCGCCGAAGGGTCCAGATATATCCGCATAACCCAATTCGTACATTTTTCCTAAATGTGCTAAGTGAAGTGCCTGCAGACTGTCTGCTGCTGCTTTATTTTGTGAACGTTCAGGACCTCTTTTCAGAAAG
Organism: uncultured Spongiivirga sp.; assembly: GCA_963922975.1. Lineage (GTDB taxonomy): Bacteria > Bacteroidota > Bacteroidia > Flavobacteriales > Flavobacteriaceae > JANQRC01. The sequence goes on from CAWUKP010000011.1 coordinate 234, forward strand.
GCGATGAAATACTGCTGCATGATCACCACCTCTCCCGTATCAGGGTCAATATAATCGAAAGTTTCGTATCCCTTGGCTTTCAACTCCGCTGCCAACTGTTTGGCCGCCTCATTCTTTGTTGCTAAGGTCTCTTCAACGGTCTCTGTTGATTCGTCTTTGGGTTGAACAGTCTCCTTTCCGCAGGAAATCAAACTACTTGCGAGGATTATAAATACTGCTATTCTCATATTTGACATTTTTTTACCATTTGGTGAATGGTGTCTTGCTTAGGTTGCTATTGTAATATTTCAGATCGCCAGTTACTTCTTCGCCTAGCCAATTGGGTTTCTCAAAGCTCTGGTGCTCACTTTGAAGCTCTACTTCTGCCACGACAAGGCCTTGGTTCTCCCCAGTGAACTCATCCACCTCATACAGTGCAGCTCCAACAGGAACTTCATACCGTATTTTCTCTATAATTCTAGGCTCACAAAGGGTGAGTAGTTGTACTGCTTCCAGTTCAGCAATTTCCTTCTCCCACTCAAATCGCGTAGTTCCCGCTGCATTTGATTTTCCTTTAACCGTTAAATACCCTCGATCGCCTGCAATCCGAACACGTACGGTACGTTCTGGTGCTGTGTTCAAAAATCCCTGGACCATGCGCGTGGTACTTCGCGCATTTTCCTTGAATGCTTCCGAAGTCACTAAGAATTTGCGTTCAATTTCTGTGGCGTTCTCGCTTTGACCATTCTCAGCAATGCGCCAGGGCGGATACTTCCTATTCTTTCCTGCCTTGTACAGTATTACTTGGTTGCCGTCAGGATCATGAAGTCGTGCCTCCCGCCATAACCACGGCTGATCTGTGGGCGGTCCCTCGAAGGCAATTCCTTTTTCCTTTAGTTTCTCTACATACTCATCTAATTGTGGCACCTCAAAATAGAGGATACTCCATTCTCCGCGGCTTGGCTCGACCACATGGTGAATGGAAAATGTGCTTTCGCCCAGCGGACATTCGAAACGAACATATCTGGGCAGGGCATCGACAATCAAACGTAGTCCTAATTTTTGATAGAACGCCGCGGCAGTTGCCACGTCTGAAGACGATATGGTAACTTGGTTTAAATTCATTGAGATGTTGCAATTTGTTGAAGCGCATCTGACTCGACAACCGATTGTTCGTATGGGTGGTTGGCCAACCAGATCATGGCTTTTGCTATGTGCTCAGGCTTAATAGAGCGGTACTTCCGCAGCCCACCTACAAGTAGTGGATTTATGAGCTTAAAAAGTACCTTCGCCAAATATTCTCCTCCGCGTTTTTCCTCTCGTTGCCCTCCAATAAGTGCCGGTCTTAGCACATATAAGCTTTCAATTCCTTCTGAAAGAACGGCTTCTTCCATTTCACCTTTCGTTCTATTGTAAAAAACACTGCTTTTGGGGTTGGCTCCCATGGAAGACATCACCAAAAAGGTGTCAATTCCGTTTTCTTTCGCAATGGAAGCAGCGGCCACAGGAATACCGTAGTCTATTTGTCGGTATTTTTCTTTATCCGGTGTCTTAGAGGCCGTAGTGCCAATACAACAATACACCTCATCTGCCGTAAATTCTGATTTGAAATTCTTCAACTGTATCAAATCCCCTAAATGTTCCTCGATCTTGGGGTGTTTTACCTGTGAAGGGCTTCGAGAGAACAGCTTGATCTTTTCGTAGCGTTCATCCTCGAGCAAACGCTCCAGCACCAGCCCTCCCGTGAGGCCGGTAGCGCCCAGTATGATGGCTGTTTTCTGCATGATTTAAAGATATACTAATTTTGTTTCATGGCTGAAATAAGCGCGCTTCGCAAGATTATCCACGTAGATATGGATGCCTTCTACGCGTCTGTTGAACAAATGGACGATCCGAACTTACGTGGCAAACCCCTTGCGGTTGGCGGCGGTTCGGAGCGTGGTGTTATTTCCGCGGCGAGTTATGAAGCTAGAAAGTTTGGTGTTCGAAGTGCGATGCCCGGATTTAAAGCACGACGATTATGCCCAGACCTCATCTTTGTTCGGCCTCGTTTTGACCGCTACAAGGAGATTTCACAAGAAGTTCGCGCCATCTTCTATGATTACACGGATTTAGTGGAGCCCTTATCACTAGACGAAGCGTATTTAGACGTCACCCAAAACAAAAAAGGACATCCCTCAGCTACGATTTTAGCTGCCGAAATTAGAAAGCGTATTTTCGAGGAAGTAGGTCTTACCGCTTCCGCAGGTATCTCTATCAATAAATTCATTGCGAAAGTTGCGAGCGATTATCACAAACCCAACGGACAAAAAACGGTGCCTCCAGAGGAGGTTTTAGACTTTTTAGAGCAACTGGACATCAGAAAGTTCTACGGTGTTGGAAAGGTAACCGCCGAAAAAATGTACAAATTGGGCATCTTTACCGGAAGTGATTTGAAAGCAAAGTCACGTGAATTCCTTGACCGCAATTTTGGCAAATCTGGCAGTTTCTATTACGACGTGGTGCGCGGTATTCACACTAGTGAGGTAAAGCCACATCGCATTGCCAAATCAGTAGGTGCAGAACGGACGTTTTCGGAGAATCTTACCAGTGAACTCTTTATGCTCGAACGATTGGAGCATATTGCAGAAGAATTGGAAAAACGCCTGAAAAAGTATCAATTGGCCGGAAAGACCATCACCTTAAAAATTAAGTACAGCGATTTCACCTTGCAAACGCGTAGTAAGACCTTGCCAATTTTTATTGCCGATAAAAGCCTGCTTCTGGAGAACGCAAAGGAGCTGCTGTATCAAGAGAAATTGCAGAATTCCGTTCGTCTTTTGGGGATTTCACTATCCAACCTCAATACAGACAAAACGACCAAAGAAAAAAGCGAAGAGGCATCTGTTTCGGTGCAGCTTCAGTTCGATTTCTAACGATCCTCCAGTAATTTACAGCTATCAATTTCCGAGACGCGCAAGGTATTGACCATCCCTTTTTCGGCAATTGGCATGGCGGCCAAACTGATCAAGAAATCACCATCCTGTACAAAGCCCATCTTGCAGGCAATAGCGTTGATATCGTCTACCGTCTCATCAGTACTTACAAAACGATCGTAGTAGAAGGCCTTCACACCCCACAATAAATTGAGCTGTGTGAGAATGCGCTTATTTGAGGTAAACACCAAAATATGTGCGTCGGGTCTCCAGGCTGAAATCTGAAAGGCTGTATAGCCACTGTTTGTTAAGGTACAAATGGCCTTCGCCTTGATTTCGTTGGCCATATTGGCGGCGTGGTAACAGATAGATTTGGTGACATAGCGTTTGGTCCGAATATGCGGCGGTGTTTGCGGCACTTCGATCAATGGGGAATCCTCTACACTTTTACAAATACTCGCCATACGTTCAATGACCTGAACAGGATATTGGCCCACTGAAGTTTCACCAGAAAGCATCACCGCATCCGCACCATCCATGACAGAGTTGGCCACATCGTTTACTTCGGCACGTGTAGGCGTTAGGCTAGTAATCATAGTTTCCATCATCTGAGTGGCGATGATAACTGGAATTCTGGCACGCTTTGCACGGTTCACCAATTGCTTCTGAATCAAGGGGACTTCCTGAGCTGGAACTTCTACCCCTAAATCTCCACGAGCCACCATCAAGCCATCGCAATAGGCAACAATCTTGTCGATATTCTCAACCGCTTCTGGTTTTTCTATCTTGGCAATGATTGGAATTTTGATATCTGTATGCTCTTTGATCAGGTCTTGTAGATCGCGAAGGTCTTGACTATGACGAACAAAGGAAAGTGCGATCCAATCTACATCTTGCCCAATCGCAAAAATAGCATCCTTCACATCTTTCTCTGTGAGCGCGGGCAACGAAATATCGGTATTGGGAAGATTGACCCCTTTCTTTGACTTGAGTGGCCCTCCTTGAATAACTTTTGCCTTGACTTCAGTGTTCTTGTCGGTTTCCACCACTTCAAAGATGAGCTTCCCGTCGTCTAAGAGAATGCGTTCGCCGGGATTGACATCTTTGGGGAATTCCTTGTAGTTCATATACACACGCTCGGCATTTCCCTTAAACTCTTCAGCTGTCGAAAAAATAATCGTATCCTCTGGTTGTACCACTACATCTTCGGCCATCACACCTACGCGCAGTTTTGGCCCTTGAAGGTCGGCAAGAATGGAGGTATTGAAGCCGTGTTCGTCATTCAAAGCGCGTATCAACTTGATGCGTTCCGTGACATCCTCATAATTGGCATGTGAAAAATTGATACGAAAGACATCTACGCCTGCTTTCATCATTTGGAGCATTACTTCTTTAGCTCCGGAAGCAGGTCCTAAGGTGGCTACGATCTTTGTCTTTTTCCGTATTGGCATTAGTCAAATATTAAATTATTTTTTGATTTAAGTTGATCGATGGGCACTTCATAGGCGGTAATGACCTGAGGAATTTGTTGTAACGAGGCCACTATTTTTTTTAGCCCTTTTACTTCGTTGTCCATTCTCAGTAAATAATCTGCCTTGCTAAATTCTGGCAGTAAAAATTGTACATGGGCATGAAAGCTGAACAGTCCTTGTTGTGCCTTTTTAGTAGTACTCTCCGAACATCTATTCCGCAAAAGCACCCAAGTATTTTGCAGTTGGCAGTCAAACCACTCATAACGTTCGTATTGCGAACGATCATCGAACATATTCAGATCAGAAGTGCGATGAAACTGACTTTGCAAGTTTTGGTTCATCAAGAAAGCCAAATGGTATCCCTCATTAGAGCAATGGATTGCTAAAAGCTTGTACTGCTCCTCCTCAAAATCGTCTATGGTTAGTCTGTGTAAGGCCATCGTTGATTTAGAAAAATCGCGGTAAAGATAGGGTTTATTGCTTGTTACGCACCATGTAGAATGCTGCTTCCTACCTGTTTATATACCGAAAACGTTTTAGTTCTACCCTCAAACCGATAAACGGGTTATGAAGGCACCGTAAAATAAAATGTAGTTCCCTCGCCTTCTTTTGAATCAAACCAAATCTTGCCTTGATGTACTTCTACAAACTCTTTACATAGTAAGAGTCCGAGTCCAGTTCCTCGCTCTCCATTGGTGCCAGAAGTAGTTGTTGCATTGCTGGGGTTAAAGAGTTGTGCTTGCTCTTGTTTTGGAATACCCACCCCTTCATCCTTTAGCATTATTTGGATGACATTGGACTTTTTTTCGAGGCCAATGGTAATCGTACTTCTTTTGGGTGAAAACTTAATCGCATTGTTTAAAAGATTGCGAATCACTGTAGAGATCATGTTGGTATCTACCTTGGCAAAGGCGCTTTCGGCTGGACTCACCAAGGTGAGTTCCTTGTTTTTCATGGCGCTGCCGAAGATTGCCGTAGCTTTTTCAATTAATTCTTTCAAATCAACTTCCTCTGGATTAAAATTCAAATCGCCCGTCTGCACTTTGGACCATTTTAGCAGATTATCTAGTAGGTTTAAGGTGTTTCTGCTCGAATGTTCTAACTCAGTAACCACATCCCGGATTTCTGGATCCTTGAACTCCTCTTCTTTTAAAAGATCAGTCAACCCAATGATGGTAGCCAAAGGACTTCGTAAATCATGGGCAACGATGGAAAACAACTTGTTTTTGGTATCCATTAAATCTGCCATCTCCTTTTTCTGCTCGGTAATATGCCTTCCAGAGGCTTTTAAATTAGATAATTGTCGGAGCGTAACCCAAGAAAATATCACCAGAGTAAGAAACCATCCCAACAGTAGTATGGAGACATAATCATTACGCTGATATGGTTTTTTAAAGGCCGTTCCCATTCGAAAATCTAAGCCATAAAAGTCGATGTCACTGTAGATAAAAGAGGTGGAATCTACCTGAAAGTTTCTGAAGTACTCGGCATCTTCATTGTTGTTATACACTGGCGTTTCATCAAAGACTCGCTCGCGGTTAAGATCTATGCTATTCGAGGTTGTGAAGTGAAACACAAATTCGTCCATGATGTCTTTGGTATACAGCTCTTCTACGACAGATTTGAAATCTGTGAGCATGGCCATATACCCCATGGCTTCGCCATTCTTAATGACCCCAAAATCAAGTGGTATGGCCACCCAACCTTCTACTACATTGATGGGAAAAAGAGAGAAAAACTTTCCACTCATCATGAGGCTATCCATCATTTCTACCTTGTAATTCGGTCGTAAGCGTTTTAGCGGAATGCCTGAGATTTCATACGGATCCAGCTTGTCTTTTGTAAAAGCAAATTGAAAAACATGGTCCTTATCCACAAAGGAGGCAGCGATGGAGTCAATACCAACCAAATGATCTATTTGATTTGAAACAAATGCCTGTAATTCTTCTACCGGAGGTATTTCTTCGCTTTGATAAATCTTAGTTTTCACCCCTGAAACAAGTGCTGCAAACTTATGCAGACCTTGCTCAACTTCTGTCTTAGCGATGTTGTGCATAGTTCTCAAGCGGGTTTCCCGCTCTTTGAGATTCTGATTCTTAATCGCTTGATCGATATAGAGCAACAATACGGCTCCAACAATCAAAATAAGGATGAGAAAATAGGATGTTTTGAGTTTAGTTTTGGCCATTGGTCTTGCAAGCAAAACCAAAAATTAGCGAATTATTCCAATACCTTGGAAGATTTCTCTTTTAAGTGCAAAATACGCCCGTTTAGATGCTTTTTCTTCCGCTTTCTTCTTAGAAGTAGCTCGTGCTTTTGCGATCATTTTATGATCAATGAACAGCTTTACTGCAAAGTGTTTTAGCTGTTCGTTGCCAGTATCTTCATACACCTCGTACTGAAAGTCTTTTTTGTTCTTTTGGCACCACTCAATCACCAAACTTTTATGGCTGATGATCTTTGATTCTAAGCGCTTGATATCGACATAGGGCTCGATGACTTTTCTCCGGATAAAATCTTGACAAACATCATAACCCTGATCCAAAAATATAGCTCCTACCAACGCCTCGAAAAGATTCCCATGAATGTTATCTCCGAAATTATCTTTAGGAATTTTGGTGCGAATAAGCGCTATGAGATTTAAATCGCTCCCCAATTCATTTAAGTGTTCACGACTCACCACCTTACTTCGCATTTTGGTTAAATACCCCTCGTTACCAGAAGGTACTTCTTTGAATAAATACGATGAAATGATGCTGCTTAACATGGCATCGCCTAAGAATTCCAAGCGCTCGTAATTCATGGCGTTCCCAAGTGCATCCTTTTCATTCATGGATCGATGGGTGAAGGCCTTTTTGTACCAGACAATTTGCTTGGGTTTAAAGCCAACAATTCGGGTGACCTCCAAATAAAAATTCCCGTCTTTAGAAGAGCGGGAACTGAATATTTTATTGATCAACCCCATAGGGTCTAATCTAATTTTCTGAAGAGTACACAGGCATTGTGTCCACCAAAACCAAACGTATTACTCATAGCTGTTTTGATGGGTCGTTCTTGTGCCGAATTCAAGGTAAGGTTCAAGTCAGCATCAATATTTTCGTCTACAGTACTATGATTGATTGTCGGCGGAATCACTCCGTACTCCAATGCTAGAATAGAAGCGATAGCCTCTACTGCTCCGGCAGCGCCCAAAAGGTGCCCTGTCATAGACTTTGTTGAATTGATATTGATGTTTTTGGCATGCGCTCCAAAGACTTTTCCGATCGCCTTGAGCTCTGCAACATCCCCTAGGGGTGTTGACGTACCATGCGTATTGATGTGATCAATATCTTCTGGCTGCATGCCTGCATTCTGCAAACAGTTTTCCATCACAGCTACCACTCCGATCCCTTCAGGGTGCGGTGCTGTCATGTGATAGGCATCTGCGGAAAGACCGCCACCCACAACTTCGCAATAAATTTTGGCGCCGCGCGCTTTGGCACTTTCGTAGTCTTCAAGAATCAAAGCCCCAGATCCTTCACCTAATACAAAACCGTCTCGATTGGCATCAAAAGGTCTTGAGGCTGTTTTCGGATCATCGTTGCGCGTACTCATAGCGTGCATCGCGTTGAATCCACCCATTCCGGCAGCAGTAACCGCAGCTTCTGAACCTCCAGTAACGATCACATCTGCATAGCCAAGTCTGATATAGTTCAAGGCATCAATGATGGCATTGGCAGAGGACGCACAGGCTGAAACCGTGGTATAGTTCGGACCCATAAAACCATATTTGATCGAGATAAGGCCCGGAGCGATATCTGCAATCATTTTTGGAATAAAGAACGGGTTGAAACGAGGTGTGCCGTCTCCTTGTGCATAGGCAGTGACCTCTTCTTGAAAAGTTTCGAGACCACCGATCCCAGCTCCCCAAACCACACCAACTCTTGATTTGTCGATGGTTTCTAGGTCTAGCTTCGCATCTGTAATGGCCTCTTCGGAAGTAACTAAGGCGTATTGGGCAAATCTGTCCATACGCCTTACTTCCTTCTTGTGTATAAATTCTGTGGGGTCGAAGTTCTTAACTTCACAGGCAAATTGTGTCTTAAAATTAGAGGCATCGAAGTGCGTGACAGCTGCTGCCCCGCTCACACCATTTTTAAGTGCATTCCAGTATTCTGAAATGTTGTTACCAATTGGGGTCAATGCTCCAATTCCTGTGACAACAACGCGCCTTAACTCCATAAATTGATATCGTTACTGATTATTTAGCCTCTTCGATGTACTGAATGGCTTGCCCAACGGTAGCGATGTTCTCCGCTTGATCGTCTGGAATCTGAATGTCGAATTCTTTTTCGAACTCCATGATCAATTCTACCGTATCCAATGAATCGGCTCCAAGATCGTTAGTGAAGCTAGCCTCGGCTACTACTTCGTTCTCATCCACGCCTAATTTGTCTACGATAATCGCTTTTACTCTTGATGCAATGTCTGACATAATTGAAAATTTAAAATTAAATCGTTGGCAAAAATAAAAAACTTTGACTTAAAACCACCGTACACGGATTAAATGTGCCAGTTAAGATACTAAAATCGCCTTAAGATTTTTGAGATTGCCTTCGTATTGTTGATAATTATTACTTTTTTTGCGAACAGTCTCATCTAAGGCAGCACACAATGAAACGTATTGTCATTTTTGCTTCGGGTTCAGGTACCAATGCCGAGAATATTATACAATATTTTCAAGAACGGCCTACAGCTGAGGTTGTTCAAGTGCTGTCTAACAAGAAGGATGCCAAAGTTTTAGATCGGGCCAATCGCCTTAAGGTAAGTGCATATTACTTCAACCGAAAGGCCTTCTATGAGACTTCTCAGGTTTTAGACCTAGTTGAATCCGTAGCTCCCGATTTGATCGTTTTAGCAGGTTTTCTGTGGAAAGTACCAGCATCCTTCATTCAACGATTTCCAAACAAGATTGTAAATATTCACCCTGCGCTATTACCTAAGTATGGCGGGAAAGGAATGTACGGACATCACGTGCACGAAGCGGTGATTGCTTCCAAAGAAAAGGAATCCGGCATTACCATCCACTACGTCAATGAGGCCTACGACGAAGGTGCCACGATCTTTCAAGCGCGTACTGAAATAGTTGATTCAGATTCTCCAGAAAGTCTAGCAAAAAAAATACATGCCTTGGAACATGAACACTTTCCAAAGGTCATCGCTCAAATACTCAATTCCTGATGCTGCAGGCCGATGTATATATCTATACGGATGGCGCCTCTCGAGGAAATCCAGGCCCTGGCGGGTACGGTATCGTCATGGAATGGGTTGGCAAACCCTATAAAAAGGAATTTGCTCAAGGTTTTGAGAAGACCACTAATAATAGGATGGAGCTCATGGCCGTGATCAAAGCGCTGGAAAAACTCAAAAAAGAGAACCTACGGGTGGTGGTTTTTACCGACTCAAAGTATGTGGCAGACGCAGTAGAAAAAAAGTGGGTGTTCAACTGGGAAAAAAAAGGGTTTGCAAACAAAAAGAATGTAGACCTGTGGATCGCCTTTCTCAAACTTTATCGAAAGCACAACGTATCGGTTACCTGGATCAAAGGCCACAACAACCATCCGCAAAACGAACGATGTGATCAACTGGCCGTAAAGGCGTCAAAACAAGAAAAGCTAAGTAGGGATTTCGGGTTTGAGGATACTGAAACACTTCTTTAACAGGGACTTAGCATGAAATCCTTATTTTTGTAAAAAATTGCACTCCCCCGATGAGACTCCTCGTTTGTTCAATATATCTTTTCGGTTGTTCCTTTTTGTGCGCTCAAGGGCCATGGGAACTCAAGAAGGATAAAAACGGTATCCAGGTTTTTATCCGTACCGTTCCTGACAGCAAGATACACGAGTTTAAGGCTCTTATGAAGGTAGAGGCGGAGATGGACGCCTTGATCGCCATGGTGCAAGATGGTGATAACCTCAAAAACTGGAACTACAAAACCTCAGAGAGTGCTACCGTTAAGCTGCTTTCAAAGACGGAACGCATTATCTGGATGAAAAATGATCTTCCCTGGCCTATCAGAAATCGAGATCATGTTACGCACATGACCTTACAGCGCATCTCCTCGACGGAAACCAGGATTTACATCCAACCCGACACCTCTAATGCGGTTCCGCCTAAAGATGACGCCGTGCGTATTGTCAATTTCAGAGGCGTTTGGACCTTCAAACAGCTAGAAAATAGTGTAGAGGTCTCCTATCAGCTATTTGGCGATCCCAATGGAAAACTGCCCAGTTGGTTGCTCAACTCCTTGTTGACCAAAGCTCCTTATAGTTCGTTTAAGAACCTAAGGGAGAGAATACAATCTTCAGCATCCCTTTTCAATAGGTAATCGATATATTTGCAAAAAATTTCGCGATGAGCAAATTACTAGTGGTCGGAACGGTGGCCTTTGATGCCATTGAAACTCCTTTCGGTAAAACCGACAAAATTTTAGGAGGAGCAGGAACTTTTATTGGCCTCGCCGCCTCTTTTTTTGATATTGATACCTCAATTGTATCAGTGGTTGGAGGAGATTTTCCCCAAGAGTATTTAAGCTTATTATCTCGAAAGAACATAGATATCTCAGGGATTGAAATCATTCCTGATGGAAAAACTTTTTTCTGGAGTGGTCGTTATCACAATGACATGAACAGCCGTGATACACTTGCCACGGAGTTAAATGTCTTGGCAGACTTTGAGCCCAAGGTTCCAGAAGCTTACAAAGATGCGGAAGTGGTGATGCTAGGCAATCTGCATCCTACTGTTCAGTTGCAGGTCTTGGAGCAAATGACTTATAAGCCCAAATTGGTCATTTTAGATACCATGAACTTTTGGATGGACCACACCTGGGATGAATTGATTAAGGTGATTGCCAAGGTAGATGTACTGACCATTAACGACGAGGAGGCGCGACAGCTCTCTGGCGAATATTCACTGGTAAGAGCTGCCAGTAAGATCATGGAATTAGGACCTAAATATGTGGTGATCAAAAAAGGGGAGCACGGGGCATTGTTATTTGATGATGATAGTGCCTTTTTCGCACCAGCGCTTCCTTTGGAAGAAGTGTTCGATCCTACAGGGGCAGGCGACACCTTTGCAGGTGGTTTCGCAGGATATATCGCCTCGAGAAGGGATATTTCATTTGAAAGCATGAAGAACGCCATCATTTACGGGTCGAATCTGGCCTCTTTCTGCGTCGAAAAGTTCGGTACAGAAAGGATGGTCGATCTCACGGCGGCCGAGGTAAAAGACCGCCTGAAACAGTTCAAGCAATTAACGCAATTTGAAATTGAATTAGCATAACTAAGAACGCGCCACTACGGGCGCGTTTTTCGTATATTTAGCAAATGAGTGACGCACTAAAACACGAATGTGGCATTGCCCTAATCAGGTTGCTGAAGCCGCTAGAGTATTACAAGGAAAAATACGGCTCAGCCTTCTACGGAGTCAACAAGATGTACTTGATGATGGAGAAGCAGCATAACCGTGGGCAAGATGGTGCTGGTTTTGCCAGTATCAAGCTCGATATGGCACCAGGGCAGCGTTACATTAGTCGTGTCCGCTCCAATCAGCAGCAACCTATCCAAGATATTTTCTCGCAGATTAACGAACGTATCAATACGACCTTTCAAGAACATCCTGAGTATTCCGAAAGTGTGGCACTGCAAAAAGAAAACATACCGTATGTGGGCGAGTTGTTGCTAGGACATGTACGTTATGGAACTTTCGGAAAAAATAGCATTGAAAGTGTTCACCCGTTTCTGCGCCAGAACAACTGGATGCATCGGAATCTGATCGTTGCGGGGAATTTTAATATGACCAATACCTCTGAACTTTTCGGGAACCTAGTGCAGTTAGGTCAACATCCCAAGGAGAAGACGGATACTATTACGGTCATGGAGAAGATTGGTCATTTTTTAGATGATGCAGTGGCCAAGCTTTACAAGCAAATCAAGCAAGAAGGTTACACCAAGATGGAAGCATCACCTATGATCGCAGAGCGACTCAATGTGGCCAAGATCTTACGAAAATCAGCTAAAAACTGGGATGGCGGTTACGCCATGGCGGGTTTGTTGGGTCACGGTGATGCCTTTGTGCTGCGCGATCCTGCGGGAATCCGCCCAGCCTATTTTTATCAAGATGACGAGATCGTGGTCGTTGCTTCTGAACGGCCCGCTATTCAGACCGTGTTTGATGTACCTTACGACAACATCCATGAATTATCACCAGGGAAGGCCATCATCATCAAAAAAAGTGGTAGTGTTTCTTTCAAAGAAATTTTAGCACCCCTTCCGAGAAAGGCATGTTCTTTCGAACGCATTTATTTCTCAAGAGGTAGTGATCATCAGATTTACAGAGAGCGCAAAAACTTGGGGCGCTTGATTTTTGACGATGTTCTACGTGAAATTGATCACGATTTGAAGAATACGGTGTTCTCGTACATTCCTAACACCGCCGAAACCTCTTTTCTGGGAATGGTGCGGCAGGCTCAAGATTACCTCAATCGAAGAAAAGAAGATTGGATCTTGAAACAAGAAGGAACTATTGATAAAGAGCAACTTCACCAAATACTCAACATGCGTCCGCGCATTGAAAAAGTTGCGATTAAAGACGTCAAACTGCGCACCTTTATTACAGAAGACAGTAGTCGAGACGACCTGGTCGCACACGTTTACGACGTTACCTATGGTTCCGTCAAACCAACCGATAATCTCGTCATTATTGACGACAGTATTGTAAGAGGGACTACCTTGAAGAAAAGTATCCTTAAAATGCTTTCGCGTTTAGGGCCCAAAAAAATAGTAGTAGTATCCTCAGCACCGCAAATTCGCTATCCTGATTGTTACGGTATCGACATGGCGCGTTTGGAAGATTTGATTGCATTCAGAGCCGCCTTGTCTCTATTAAAAGAACGCGATCAATATCATTTGGTAGAAAAAGTATACTACGAATGTCTTGATCAGCTTCAGAAAGAAGACCATGCCATTGAAAATGTGGTGCAACAGATCTACGAACCGTTTTCAGATGAAGAAATCTCGCAACGAATTGCCAAATTACTCGTTGATGATGGAATTGATACAGAGGTGAGTATTATCTATCAGACAGTTGCGAACCTGCACAAAGCCTGTCCAGAGAATTTGGGAGATTGGTATTTTACTGGAAACTACCCAACTAAGGGTGGAAATCGTGTGGTGAATCGTGCATTTGTCAACTTTTTTGAAGGAAAAAAAGTAAGAGCTTACTGACTCGACTAACTCCTAAAAAACTGCAAATTTGTGCATTTCATCGGATAAAAATGCCTTTCGTCGGGTATTTCGACTATTCAGAAGGCATTCGAGTTACTTTTATAATTGCCATAGCATAAGTAGGTTAAGTTCATGGTAAGATTTGGGGCAAAAAGGTGGATGCACATCCACCTTTTTATTTTTCTACTCTCAACAACCTTTTCGCCCTTCTTCAAAAAAAGCATCCTCTTACACTTACACGATTAAAACTGCGTTTTGTCCATTTTTTTTCTCGGCGAACGACCCGGCCCATACTTTTGGTATCACCATAGCATAAGTAGGTTAAGTTCATGGTAAGATTTGGGGCAAAAGGGTGAGACGTTAGTCTTACCCTTTTATTTTTTGATCACTTTCTATTTTCACTTCTTTCCATAAAAAAACGGGCACAAGGCCCGTTACACTTTTCTTTAAAGAATCACTTTCTATTTGTTGTCGGCATAAAGCTTTGACACGCGATCCCAATTGATCACATTAAAAAATGCTTCGATGTAGTCTGGTCTGCGATTTTGGTAATTCAAATAATATGCATGCTCCCAAACGTCCAACCCTAAAATTGGGAAGCCCCCGCAACCTGTTCCAGGCATTAAAGGATTATCTTGATTCGGTGTAGAACACACTTCTACACTTCCACCCTTGTGTACACACAACCAAGCCCAGCCAGAGCCAAATCGAGTAGCAGCAGCTTTACTGAAGCTCTCTTTGAAGGCACTGAACGAACCGTAGGCCTCATTAATGGCGCTAGCCAGTTCGCCAGAAGGTTCTCCACCTCCGTCAGGCGACATGACTTCCCAAAAAAGTCGATGATTGTAAAACCCACCTCCGTTATTTCGAACAGCACCATTGTTCATGTCAAGATCTGTCAAAATATCTTCGATAGAATGACTTGCTAATTTAGTGCCTTCGATCGCTCCATTTAACTTAGTTGTATATCCGTTGTGATGCTTCGAATGGTGAATTTCCATAGTTCTCGCATCGATATGTGGCTCTAGTGCATCATACGCATAAGCCAATTTTGGTAGTTCAAAAGCCATTATGTTTTTTTTAAAAGGTTATAAATTAACTCCTTCAAATTTACAATAATATGGAACAAAAACCTACCAGAACTGGCCTGTGAGCCATTGAGATTTATTATTTTGGTATAAATTCTTCCTTCGTATTTTGAACCGCACATCTTTTCAAATTTATCAAGCCTCGGCTGGCAGTGGCAAAACGTATTCGTTAGTACGAGAATATCTTGTACGCTTATTATCCTTACCTAAGAAGGACGATTTCCGACAATTGTTGGCCATTACATTTACCAACAAGGCTGTTGCCGAAATGAAATCTCGCATTCTTGAAAATCTACACTTGTTCTCCAGTGGTGAAGGCGCTTCAACTCCCATATTCCAAGAAGTTGCCCAACGGTTAAAGATTGACAATAGCGAGCTAACCCAGCGATCCAAACATCTGCTGCATTGGATATTACACAATTACGCTTTCTTCGACATTGCCACAATTGATTCTTTTAATCATCGACTGATTCGAACCTTTGCGCACGACCTTCATTTGTCTAATAATTTTGAAGTAGCCTTGGATACGGATGAGCTTTTACAGCGAACAGTAGACTTATTACTAGACCGAGCCGGCGAAGACGAATCCTTAACTCAGATTCTTGTAGCCTACGCCCTAGATAAGGCGGCTGAAGATAAAAGCTGGGACATCGCGTATGACCTTCGTGACGTAGCAGCCCTTTTAAAAAGTGAGAATAATCTATTGCATCTTGAAAAGCTCGATTCCAAAAATTTACAAGACTTCGATACGCTCAAGCAACATCTGCAATCTCGCATTGAACAAGGAAACCAACTAATTTCAAAACGAGCCTTAGCTGTACTACAACTTCTTGAGGAAAACGGATTGCAGCCAACAGATTTTAGTTACTCACAGCTTCCTAATCATTTTAAAAAAGCCGCCGCTTTAGAGTATACCAAACTCTATGCCTCGAAATTTGAGGAAAAGCTACAAGCTGGTGAAGTTTACACGAAAAGTCTGGACGAAGAGAAAAAACAACGCATCGATGGATTACTTCCTGGCATTACAGAAGCCTTCTTCGTTATCAAACAGACTGTTTATCAAACGCTCTTTTATAAACGCGTGCTACAAGGGGTAACGCCACTTTCCGTATTAAGTCTACTTCAGCAAACGCTTCGTCAACTCTGCGAAGAAGAAAACATTTTACTTATCTCCGACTTTAATCGTATCATCAGCGAGTCTATCAAAGGGCAACCCGTGCCCTTCATCTATGAACGACTGGGCAATCGTTATAAACATTTTTACATTGACGAATTTCAAGACACCTCGGTCTTGCAGTGGCAAAATATCATGCCCTTGATCGAACATTCGTTAGTGTCCGAAGAGATACAAGGCCAGGTTGGGTCGTTGCTTTTGGTGGGAGATGCAAAACAATCTATCTATCGATGGAGAGGCGGAAAACCAGAGCAGTTTATCGCATTGTTGGGGCATGCCAATCCATTCCCTGTTCGAAGTGAAGTTATCATGCTAGAACACAACTTTCGCAGTTTGCCCGAGATTGTTTCCTTTAATAATAGGTTGTATGAATACTCCGCTTCTTGCATGCAACATCCTGCCTATCAGACTTTGTATGAAAATGCTACGCAAAAAATCACTGAAACCAAAAATGGTGGTTATGTACACATATCTTTTATTGATGCTCGTAATCGTGCAGAAGAAGACGATCTGTACCCTTTAGAGGTGCTGAATATCATTTCTTCCTGTTTACAACAAGGTTACAGCCTTGGCGACATCTGTATTTTAACGCGAAAGAAAGATGAGGGTATCTGCATTGCTGAAACACTCACTGAGCATGGCATTCAAGTAGTTTCATCTGAAACCCTTTTATTGCGTAATTCCGAGAAGGTTCAATTCCTTATCGATCTGCTTACCTATTTACAAAAACCATATACGAAAACCGCCAAAGCACAGCTCCTATATTTTTTCGCTCATCGACATCTAGAGATAGACGTCCATTCCTTGATGGCGGCCAATATGGAAGCTTCTATGGAAACACTTTTTGAAGCTCTTGAGCCATTGGGCTATCAATTCAACTACGCGGACTTTATGAATAGGTCTCTTTACGAAGGTATCATTTATGCGATCGAGGCTTTTGCGCTTTCTAAGGGTCCGGATCCATTTCTGCAAGCCTTCTTGGAGGAAGTATTTGCCCTCACCAAAAAAGAAAATGGCGATTTAATCACCCTTTTGGAGTATTGGGAAGCCAAAAAAGATCGCTTAAGTATTTCTATTGAAATGAATGATGCCGCGGTACGAATTATGACCATTCACAAAGCGAAAGGCTTAGAGTTTCCCGTCGTTATCTTCCCTTACGCCAACCACTCTCTTCAGCCCAAAAGTGATACCAAAGTTTGGATGGAAGTAGACAGTAAGGCTTTTTCAGGCTTTGACGAGGTGTATTTTAGAGCCTCCAAAGACATGGAGCATTATAGTGAAGATGCCCATCAAACGTATGAATCCCTGAAAAACGAAGTTTTCTTTGATCAAATGAATCTGTTGTATGTAGCCACCACGCGCGCAGAAGAACAATTGTATATCATCGGTAAACACGAAAAAACTGACACCCTCACGAATGTATCTTCTTTACTCAGGCGCTTTCTCAAGTCTCAAGGAATTTGGTCCGAAACGCAAAGTGTATACACTTGGGGGCAACAAAAGCAACATCTGCCTCAAAAAGGAGTCGTGGAAGCTTCCAGAATGCTGGATCAATTTATCATTTCTCCTAGAAACCCAGAAACTTTGAAGTTCTCTACGCAGCGCGGACTTGTTTGGGATAGTTCTCGTCAAGCGGCTATTGAAAAGGGAAACTTAATCCATTTGCTTCTTTCTAAAATTAACACCAAAGCAGATATAGAGAATGTATTGTCAGTACACCTTCAAGATGGTTTTATGGAACAAGAAGACCTGCCCAAAATGCGCGCTATTTTGAATCAAATCTTAGAACATCCTCAACTACAGCAATACTTTGAAGAAGCCGTCGAAGCCTACAACGAACGTGAGATTGTTACCATTGAAGGAAACTATTTAAGGCCTGATCGTTTGGTTTTCCATCAAAAAGAAGTGATAGTTATTGACTACAAAACAGGAAGCTATCAAGCAGCGCATGAAGAGCAGTTAGTGGTGTATGCCTCGGTTTTGGAAGAAATGGGTTTTAAAGTAGCTAAGAAGTTGCTCGTTTTTATTGGCGACCAGATTACAGTTTTATCAGTATAGCTGTATTTTTGCAAAAAAGAAGTACATGTACGGAAGCATCAAACAACATCTAGAACAAGAGCTTCAAACCATTGAAGAAGCAGGGCTTTTTAAGAAAGAGCGTGTTATTACCTCACCTCAAGATGCAGTGATCACCATTGCAAGCGGAGCAGAGGTTATCAATTTTTGCGCAAATAATTATCTAGGGCTTTCTTCACATCCAGAGGTGATCAAAGCGGCTAAAGAAACCCTTGATTCACATGGTTTCGGAATGTCGTCAGTACGTTTCATTTGTGGCACACAGGATATACATAAAGAATTAGAGCAGCGCATAGCTGATTTTTATGGTACCGAAGACACCATATTATATGCAGCTGCTTTTGATGCCAATGGTGGTGTCTTTGAACCTTTGCTCACCAAAGAAGATGCTATTATCTCAGATTCGTTGAATCACGCTTCTATTATTGATGGAGTACGCCTCTGTAAAGCCATGCGCTATCGCTATCAGAATAATGACATGGCAGACCTAGAAAAACAGCTGAAACAAGCAAATGAAGACGGTGCGAGATTTAAGATCATTGTGACCGATGGTGTCTTTTCGATGGATGGCCTCCTTGCGCCACTGGATCAGATATGTGATCTTGCCGATCAATATGATGCTATGGTCATGGTAGATGAGTGTCATGCCGCTGGTTTCATTGGTGCTACAGGTCGTGGTACCTTAGAAGAAAAAGGAGTGATGGGACGTGTAGACATCGTCACGGGTACCTTGGGCAAGGCACTAGGTGGTGCCATGGGTGGATACACCACTGGGAAAAAAGAGATCATTGAAATCCTTCGTCAACGCTCTAGACCGTATCTCTTCTCGAACTCCTTAGCTCCCGCCATCGTTGGGGCTTCCAACAAGGTATTTGAACTGCTGGCAAACGATACTTCCTTACGCGATCGATTGGCGGAAAACACTGCTTACTTCAAGAAAGGAATGCAAGCTGCTGGTTTTGATATCATCGATGGAGATTCAGCCATTGTTCCCGTCATGCTTTACGATGCAAAACTCTCGCAAACCATGGCCGACAAACTGCTTGAAAAAGGTATTTATGTCATCGGTTTCTTCTATCCAGTAGTTCCCAAAGGAAAAGCTAGAATTCGAGTACAATTATCAGCTGCACATACGCAAGAACATCTCGATAAAGCCATCAAAGCTTTTGTTGAAGTTGGCGAAGAACTTGGCGTTATCTGAATGTTTGGCAATCCTTTTGTTTTTCTAGCTTAAAACAAAAAAAATGATATATTTGTTTTTATTGTAAGGTTTAACAACTTACATTTGCGACGAATAACACTTAAAAATTAAATACTTGAACATGAAAAATCTTAGCAGATTATTTGTTGTTTTGTTTTTGCTAGGTGGCGTATTTTCTACTTATGCCCAAGATGAAAACAACCCATGGCAAATTAGTTTTGGTGCAAATGCCATTGACGTATATCCTACCAATCAGCCTGGGCAAGGCAATTGGTTCAACGAGTACTTCAATGTGAATGACCACTGGAATATATTACCATCTATCTCTACAATCTCGGTATCGAAGTATGTAGGTGATGGATTCTCTATCGGTGCTCGTGGATCCCTGAATAGAATTTCTAAAGTTGGAGACGCTAGCGCACAAACTGTTTTTGGTAGCAGTGATGTATCTCACTATGCAGTTGATGGTTTGATCAAATACAACTTGCGCAAAGCAGGTGTTAAGTTTGATCCTTACGTCGAAGTTGGTGGTGGTTACACTTGGGTGAATGATATAGGCGCAGGTACCGTAAATGGTGGCCTTGGTTTTAACTACTGGTTCACTGAGAAGTTGGGTGTTAACATTCAGTCTTCTTACAAGCACGCTTTCGAAGATTATGGTGTTGTTCACTTCCAGCACTTAGCTGGTGTTGCGATCAAGTTCGGTGGAACTGATACTGACGGTGACGGCATCTACGACAAAGATGATGCATGTCCTGAGGTTGCTGGTCTTCCAGAATTCAACGGATGTCCTGACTCAGACGGTGATGGTATCGAAGATGGAAAAGATGACTGTCCTAATACTGCCGGTCTAGCTGAATTCAATGGATGTCCTGATTCTGACGGCGATGGTATCGCTGACAAAGATGATGCATGTCCTAACACTCCTGGTCTTGCTGCCTTGAAAGGTTGTCCAGATGCTGACGGCGACGGAATTGCTGACAAAGACGATAACTGTCCTAACGAAGCAGGTCCTGCTGAAAACGGAGGTTGTCCTTGGGCTGATAAAGACGGAGATACTGTTCTTGATAAAGATGATCAGTGTCCAGACGTAGCTGGTACTGTTGCTAACAAAGGTTGTCCTGAAGTTTCAGAAGAAGTTCAGAAGAAACTTAACGAGTACGCAAGAACGATCTTGTTCGACACTGGTAAGTCTA
>CAWUKP010000012.1:0-20169 GCA_963922975.1 uncultured Spongiivirga sp.
ATTCGGTTGAGGAATGGCCTGAAGTCCTGGTAATTGAGACGCAAGCGACTGAAAATTTGGGTCGTTTTGTGCCAAAATCTCATAGGCGGCAATATTGGGATATGCAAAAACGCGACTTGCCACTGGTGGTGAAAAAATATCGTGAATCATCACCTCGGTCACGCGATCTACAGACGCGTGAAGGTCGTCTGGGGTCACAACAATAGGCTCCTTTTCAGCGCATGAAAAGAGACCTAAAACACAAATTATAATTACAAGTTTTTTCATCATCAAAATCATTTCATCAGTTGATACGCTTCAGCTTCTTCATCGTTATACGTAACCAGCAAAAACTCCTGCTCTCCAAGTGTGATCACGGTTAAATGTCTGGCTGATTTGTGAGACAGATTTAAACCAGTTTCGAATCCCAAAATTACGTCATTCTTCTCGTTAAACAAGGCGCCTCCAAATGAATCTAGCCTGCCGTGATACGGTTTCACCCCGAAATAATTACCGGCCGCCAATGCTTCTATCTGACCATCTCCATCAAAATCGTGAGAAACAAAACAAGTAAGGGGAGCTATCTGTAAACGAGCGCCAAAAGGAACGAATTGAAAGCTTCCATTGGTATTTTCTAAATAGCCTGAACGAAGTTCATGAACCCTTAGGATCATTGCTTTTTGAAGTAACTCTTTATCTAAAATGGCGTTTAGTGGTTTGCCAGCAAAACTTCGATAATCGGGGAATTTTTTTCGGAGGAATACCAATTGACCTGCTAAGGCGTCTAGTCCTTCCAATGAATAATACTCTGCACCTTTCTTGATGGCTGTAATTGTTTCCGATTGACCATTGGCATCAAAATCACCGTAGTAAAGTAGCATTGGTGCCTCTGTGGAAGCTCGGAATTTGCTGTTGTTGCCCCAGTTTCCTAATAAGTAATCGGTATCGCCATCTTGGTCGATATCAAAAGGATGAACGGACTGCCATAGGCCTTCCAAATTTTGAATAGGGTCGGTTTCCACAAGTTTGGTTCCTTCGTTTTTGAGAATTCTCGGAGCCATCCATTCGCCTACGACAATAAGGTCCTTTTTACCATCCTGATCCACGTCGTCCCAAATGGCATCGGTTAACATACCCAGTGTAAATTCTTGGGCTATGGAAAACCTTCCATTTTCATTCGTCAACAGATAGGAGGGTGGCGATTGGCCAAAATCATTAGTCACGATATGGTTACCCATAAAAATATCCAAGTCACCATCACCATCATAATCTTCTGGTTTCACTACTGCCGCATTTTGAAACACTTCTGGAACTTCAATTTTGGCGAAAGTCGAATCCTGTGCGATATAGAATTGATTTTTCAGTGCTGATGCTTCTCCGAAGAAATCTGCACCGCCTGTGCCTAAAAAGATATCGTTACGACCATCCCCATTAAAATCGCCAAGGGTTGCAGCGGTTTCCTCGAAGACTTCTTCAAGGTCCAACAAACGAGCTGTGGCGGGTACGAAAAGAGAGTCTTGGTTGATAAAAACCTTAGGTTCCTGGAATTTAGAACTGCCAAAGAAAAGGTCTTTCTTCCCATCGCCATTTAGATCGCCGTAAGCCAGCGCAGGTCCACGATCCGATGCTTGATACGGAATGAGTTTTTGTCGGTTAAAATCTGTGTATTTATCTTCTACATGTGAATACGTAATACCAATTGAGTTCTCAACACGCTTGAAAAGTTGAGGCGACTTTTTTGAAAAATAGGCCTCTTGATCTAACGGTTGGCTATTTTTATAGGCTATGGTCAATAGCTGATTGGCTTTGACGTTAGTCAGCTTTTGAATGGTTTTATCTGGCCAAATGACATGCAATGAATCGACCTGTGGCTCCGCGCCTAGACCAAAATGAACGACAGGCTCCGAAGAGGATTGAAACCCACGAACGGTGTACAATTCTTTATACTGCTTTGTTTTTCCAGTGTAAGCAATGACCTTGCTTCCAATAGCGAAGGCATTTTTTGATTGGTAGGTCAATTTGATCTTGAGATAGTTCTGTTTGGCATTTGTAGTATTCTGATAGATGGTAGCTGCTTGGTTGAGATTGTTGGTCACCAAGTCAAGGTCTCCATCAGCATCTAGGTCTGCTAGGGCGGTTGCACCCGAGATGAGGGTATCCTTTGTGATCCATTGCCCTGATTGATCTTGAAAAACACCATCCGTATCACCTTTAAATACGTAATTGTGCACGGCGCCAGAAGGCAGCAGATCAAACGCTTTCTGATCTACCAAGCGCGTATTGTTGATCTTGCTTCTGATTTGGTCACTAGACAAAAATTTGATGAAATCTAAGTCGTTGGGACGTTTCGGAATTCCGTTGGAAATAAAGAGATCTTGTGCCCCATCATGGTCAAAATCTGCAAAAAGTGCACTCCAGCTCCAGTCAGTAGCAGCGATACCTCGTTGCAGAGCAACTTCCTCATAGGACGAGGTGCCTCGATTCAGATAGAGCATATTACGCGTGAATTGGTAGTGATATCCAAATTGATCGATACGCATGCGTTGGGTTTGTATATCATCATCTCCTTCAGAAGCTTTGAGCACTGCTTCATCCTCAGGAAGCATATCTAATGAAATCAAGTCTGGCCAGGCGTCGCCATTGATGTCTGCGACATCATTTCCCATGGAAAAACGAGATGTATGGCCAAAATAGGTTCGGATGCTTTCGGTGAAGGTACCGTTGCCATTGTTGAGGTAGTAGTAGTCATCTTCGTGAAAGTCATTCCCAACATAAATA
The DNA here is from genome assembly GCA_963922975.1 of uncultured Spongiivirga sp. GTDB lineage: Bacteria > Bacteroidota > Bacteroidia > Flavobacteriales > Flavobacteriaceae > JANQRC01. The sequence continues at coordinate 2,758 of CAWUKP010000012.1, forward strand.
TCGGGCCAGCCGTCGTGGTTGAAATCTGCAATGCTTACTCCGAGGCCGTAACCATTGATTCCACCGAAAATACCCGCCTGCTCACTCACATCAGTAAATGTATCACCATCATTGCGAAGCAGTTTATCGCCTGTTTCGTAGGTACGTTGATTGCGTAAGGAGGCTTCGCCGAAAAAATCTTGAGTATGGACAGCGTGATTCAACAAATACATATCCAGATCACCGTCGAGATCATAGTCGAGTAAGGCAGCATTGGAGCTGTAAGATTCGAAGTCAAGACCGTATTGTGCGGCGCTTTCGGTGAAGGTATTGTCGCCATTGTTGATGAACAATTCATTGTGACCATCAAATCCTTTCAGACCTACAACGGCGCATACATAGATATCAAGCAAGCCATCACCATTGATATCACCCATGATAGCACCTGTATTCCATGCGCTATTGCCAGCCACACCAGCTTGTTCCGTAATGTCTTCAAATTTTAGATCTCCAAGGTTGAGAAAGAGTTTGTTTTTCACTTGATTTCCAGAGAGAAAGACATCGGGAAGATCATCGCCATTGATGTCTCCGATCGCAACCCCACCGCCATTGTAAAAGTAGAGGTAGTCTAAGATGTTAAGCTCATCAGTTTCTGTGAGCTGATTCTCGAAAAAAAGTCCGGTTTCGTCTGGAGATGGATTTTCGAATAATCGCTCGTTTTTGGAGCATGCGATGACTGTGAACAAAAGAACGAAACCGTATGCGATACGTTTCATCATGGCAGCGCGAATATCTTAGGCTGGCCATTGTTGACAGCAGCGATCACAAAACGTTTTCCCTTTTGGTCTTTAAAAGTACTGAGGTACTTGATCTCATCACGAACAAAGAACCCACTTCGGTCGTACGCTTGCCAATCGAAGTTTGCCTTTCCATCACCCAGCAGCACATTACCGTAGCTAGCGTCAAGTCTGGAATACTGAGGCTTGAACTCAAAATTATTTCCTCCCATGATCAGGTCAAGATTTCCATCTTGATTTACGTCTGTGCACATAATGCCACACACACAAGACCATTGTACGCGTTGCGGTAATGCTTTTATGGTGAACTGGAGGTTTCCTTCATTAATGGCGACTACAGAAGTTGCAGAGCGCACTTCTTTCACGATAGATTGGCTTAAAACTTCTGGGGGAAACAACTCATCGATAGCGCGTTTGGCGTAGTCAGAAGCCTTAAGATTTTGCTTTTTCAGGGACACTAGCTGGGCAGTGAGTTCCTTTTTCTGGTGCAACGGATAATCCTTACCATTTTCGTGAATGGTGGTGATTTGTTCTATGGTTCCATTGTTATCAAAATCATTGATCCAAAGCTTCATTGGCTTGCTTTCCTCTGGCTGATAATGAATGTTGGTACCTTCATTACCAAAAATCAAATCATGATCGCCATCGTTGTCAATATCCGCATATTGGAAGGTGTTCCACCAACCGAACAAGCTGTCTAAGGAGGACGTCTTTTTAGACAATCTTCTTCCTGAATTCTTGTACACTTTTGGGCTGTCCCATTCCGAAGAAATGACTAAATCTTCTTTTCCGTCATTGTCCATGTCTACCCACTTGGCATCCGTGATCATACCCGCATCCTTGATCTTGTATGCGAGACGTTCAGTGGCGTCTGTAAAATTTCCTTGACCGTCATTTAAGAGGAAAAGATGTTCAGGATTTACACCATACACACCTACCACACTTCTTGAGCCTACAAATACATCGATGTCGCCATCACCGTCGAAATCATTAGGAGCGATCACCGAAATATTGTGAAAAGTGGCTGGCAGGCTTTGGCTTGCTCTGCTGAAATTTCCTTTTCCATCATTCAAATAAAGCCTCGGAACATAGCTGCGCTGATCGCCCACTTGATTACCCCCTGAACCCACCATAAGATCCAAATCATTGTCGCCATCCGCATCAAAAAAAGAAGCTGCGGTATCTTCAAATTGTTGATCACTTTTAAAAATGGTCAAGTTGGTAGCACGAAGGTTTCCATTCCCAGTATGCAAGTATAGGTTGGCGGCTTGTCCTTTGGCTCCGCCAATGAAAACATCTTCATGCCCGTCGCCATTGACATCTCCGACGGCTAAAGCTGGACCTTCCTGCGAAAGCTTTTTGGCGATGAGTCCTTCGTAGTCAAAATCGTTGTACTTGTTTTCCTTATGCGCTTCTAGCGTACCGCTTTTTACCTCCTTCAATAAGGGTTCTGCATTGTTGGATTTGGGGATGCTATAGCTTACTGTAGCCTCCTCTTGTTTCAATGTCAAGGTCTGATTGGCAGCTATATTGTTGATTAAAGAGGTTCGATTATTTGGCCAAATAACACGTAGGGAATCAATTTGGGTATGCTTGCCTAAGCCAATTGTCATGCCGTACTCCATAGAAGACTGAAAGCCTCGAGATGGAATCATTTCTTGCATGATCACTTGGTCTTTCAGATATAGTTTGACAGTGGCACCTATGGCAAATGGATTTTTTCCTTCGCCTTGAAAAGAAAGTTTAAGGAAATTATTTTGAGAAAGCGTCTCAGAATTGTTTTTGTAAACGAAGGCATCCATGTTTACGTTGTTCACTATCAAATCGAGGTCGCCGTCATTGTCTAAATCACCGTACGCTACTCCATTGGATTTACTAGGGAGCGCGAGGCCCCATTCCTCAGAAGCATTGTCGAAGGTAAAGTCGTGATTATTTTTGAACGCGTAATTGGGCAAAGGTTTCACTGGCATTTTCTCAATAATCGAATCGATTGCCGTCTTTTTACCGGTCAAGGCCAGTTTTTGAACGATTTCATTGGCAAAGAAATCTACGAAGTCAAGGTCTGTCAAGTCATGATTAATACCATTGGTCACGTAAATATCACGGTAGCCATCATTATCCATATCGAATATCAACCCAGCCCAACTCCAATCTGTGGCTTCCACACCACTGTGGTAGGCAATTTCAGAGAACGAGCCATTTCCGTTGTTAATCTGCAGCGTATTTTGAATGTACTGTTGATAGAAGTCTTTTTCTTGTTTGAGAGAGAAGACATCGTAGCCGTCAAATTCCATCACTGATTTCACTCGCTGTTCGGCTTCAGGCAGCATATCGGTGATGAAAATATCCTGCAGGCCATCGTTGTTGATATCGGCCATATCCACGCCCATTGCCGACAGGCATAAGTGGGAGGTCCACTTTTTAATTTCTTCGCTAAAGGTGCCATCTTGGTTGTTGATGTACAGATAGTCGCGTTCGTAAAAATCGTTGGATACGTAGATGTCAGGATACAAATCATTATTGATGTCGGTGATCATCACGCCAAGTCCAAATCCTATTAAGCTACCGTAGATTCCTGCTTCTTCGCTCACATCGGTAAAGGTATCTCCATCGTTTCGCATCAAAAGATCCCCAACGCCTCTAAAAATATGTGGAACATTTTCCCAATCTTGGGCGCGCACTTCTCTTTGTGCGGCATAACCGAGACTGCTTACGGGAATGTTGCTATTATTGAGAATATAGGCGTCTAAGTCTCCATCCTTATCGTAATCGAAAAAGGTAGCATGGGTTGAAAAACCAGTATTGGCCAAGTTGTACTCTTGTGCTTTTTCGGTGAAGGTGAGATCGCCATTGTTGATGTAGAGATCATTATCGTGATTGTTGCCCTCCATATTCCCAGCATTGCTCACATAAATGTCCAGCAATCCATCGGCGTTGATATCGACCATCATTACGCCTGTAGACCAAGGTTTGTTTCCTTGAACGCCGGCCTTTTCAGTGATGTCTTCAAATTGGAAGTTCCCTTTATTTAGAAAGAGTTTATTGGGCCCCATGTTTGCGGTGAGGTATACGTCAGAAAGTCCGTCGTTGTTGATATCTCCTATAGCAACACCACCTCCGTTATAGAAGTTTCGATATTTGAAGATGTTAAAATTCTTCTGGTTTTCAATATCATTTGAAAACGCTAATCCTGTTTCAGAGGCAGGAAGCAGGGAAAATAGTTTTGGTACTTCCGAAGATGATTCTTCTTTCGAGGTTTCCTTCGAATCACATGATAGGAAACAAAGCATTGCGAAGCCTACAAGGGCATTTATACTCGCTTTACGTTTCATTGGATTACTTTTTTACGAAAATGAGACTGTCACGATTTCGTCCAACAACTAAAAATTTTTCACCATTGATCGTAATATTCTCTACATCTCTTACGGCACCACTCAGATCATAGGGTTGCTCTTTGGGCTCATAGAAAAACCCTTTTTTATCATTGAGCAAAACTTCACCATGAGAGGCATCTAATCTACCTAATTGCGTGCTTATTTCATAATAATTTCCTGTTAAAAGTAGGTCAAGAAAACCGTCATCATTGTAGTCGTCAACATGAATGTCAAATAGGGCGGAAAGCTGCCCGATCAAAGGAAGTGGGTGTTTGATAAAGCGGCCGTTTCCATCATTTTCAAAATAGCAGCTACTCAATTCATATACTTGCTTTTGGAGGCTATTTTCCAGCTTTTTTTTGGTGAAAAGGTCCTGGAGAGAAGCTTTTGCAAAATCGGTATAGGAAAGGTACTGTTTGTTCAGATAAGGAAGTTGCTTTACCAATTCATCTTTGGAAGCGAAAGGCGTCTCTTCACCTTTGTAAAAATAAGTAACCAGCGTCTCTACGCTTTCATTTGCGTCAAAATCATTGCGATATAGAGTGATGGGAGCTTTCTTAGATGCCGAAAGTCGTGTGTTCAACCCCCAGTTTCCTGCAACTATATCTAGATCGCCATCCTTGTCAAAGTCGGCAAGCTTCAGGGTATTCCACCATCCGTGGGTAGCGGAAAGACCATTATCATCTTGGGCTTGAAGGCTCTTACCGTTGTTCATTAATATGGAAACAGGCATCCAATGGCCTACAACAATAGCGTCTGGATAGCCATTGTTGTCAACATCCTCCCAATGAATGTCAGTCACATTTCCTAACGAACTGTAGGCAGACCCCCATGCTGAAGTGACATCTTGAAAATGGCCATTACCATCGTTTTCAAAGAGATAGTGCTTGGGATTTTCCCCAAAAGTATGTGGCAATAGGTTGGCAGTTAGGGAAAGGTCTAGATCGCCATCAGTATCAAGATCTACGGCCTTGATCGAGGAGGCGTTCAACTCAATATTTTGAAATTGAAGACTGTCTTTTACAAAATTACCTTGTTGGTTGATATATAGTCTTGGTCGTAAGGGTGGTCCGGCGGTAAATTCGTTACCGCCACTGGCGAGCATTAGTTCTGGAAATCCATCTCCATTGGCATCAAATAATAGGGCCGCAGTATCTTCATTCGTTGCGTCGGCTGTAAACAATTCAGCCTGTAGCTGTGTAAAGCTACCATCATTAGCTTGTAGCCATAGCTCTGTGGCTTGCTTTTTGGGCCCTGTGATGAGTAAGTCTTCCAATCCGTTTTGATCAATGTCGCCTACGGCTAGCTTGGGCCCGAGATTAGTTTGCGCAAATGGTATTAATGGATCTCTGTAAAACTCGGTGGACAATTGATCTTTGTCAAGATGGGATACAAATTCATTAGTCTTAGTGTGCCTTTCAGCGGTGGAATTAGGAGGAAATTGATAAGTTTTTAGAGCTTCCGTGTACTTCAGGTGAACCCTGCCATTGATTGGAAGGTCAAACTTTGTTTCATACCTACCCGAGGGCCATATAACTGTCAGTGAATCTACCTTCAATGCTTCGCCAAGCCCTACATGTAACTTAGGAGGTTTGGCAGAGAGATAGGCGTCGGTGGTATAATTCTCAAAAAATTGGGTAGTACCTTCATGATAAACGAGCACCTTAGCCCCAATTCCGAAGGGATTTCGATCGCTTCCCTGAAATTCCAGCTTGAGGTATCGGCTATTCTCAGTTTCTGAAGTATTTTCAAGAAGCCAGGTCGCATCATTGATGTTATTCACCACGATATCTAGGTCTCCATCGTTGTCTAGATCAGCGTAGGCAGCTCCGTTGCTGTAACTAGTAGTAGATTCAATATAAGAATGGCTCAAATCCTCAAAAGTGCTGCCTTTATTCTTAAAAAAGTAGTTGCGTACTTTTTTGGAAGGCAGCTCCGCAATGAATTGCATGGAAGTCTCAGTCATATTAGGACCTAGTTGCTGCTGAATCTTATCATTGGAAATGAAATTAATAAAGTCCATATCATTCGTGACTCCGGGAATACCATTGGTGATGTAAAGGTCTTTGAGTCCGTCATTGTCGAAATCGGCTGCCAGGGGTGCCCATGACCATTCCGTAGCGGCTATGCCTTTTAAGAAAGCGGATTCAGAAAAGTTCAGTTTACCTTGATTCAAATGCAGCGTATTCTGCATGTATTGCGGATTGTAGCCGTTGTTCAAATATTGCTGGTAAATAGGGTAGCTATATTCGGTTCCAGAAACCTTGAGCGTTTTGAGGTCTTCGGGCAGCATATCCAGAGAAATGATATCTGGTTTCGTATCGTTATTGATGTCCACCACGGTATTTCCCATGGAAAAATGGGAGGTATGCCCCAATTTTGAATCCTCGAGATTGAAGTTTTGAAAGGTGCCGTCACCCTGATTGATATAGAGGTAATCGTTTTCAAAAAAGTCATTTCCCACATAAATATCTGGATATCCATCATTGTTGAAATCGGCAATAGAAACTCCGAGTCCGAAGCCAATCAGTCCTTGGTGAATGCCGCTTTGTTCGGAAACTTCTACAAACGTATTGTTGTCGTTGCGGTACAATCGATCGCCAGAACGATAATCCGCTTGGTTGCGTTTGGAGCCCAAGCCGTAATTTCTATTGGGAAATACGGAATGATTGAGCAAAAAGAGATCGAGGTCGCCATCGAGATCATAGTCAAAAAAGGCGGCTTGCGTGCTGAGGCCGGAGAAATCAAGTTGGTAATCGCTCGACATTTCTTTGAACGTCGGCTTGTTGTCCACATCCAAGCCTTGATTGACGTAGAGTTTGTTGGTGTCGTCAAGTTCTAAGTAATTACCCACCTTGCAAACATAGATATCTAAAAATCCGTCATGGTTGATATCAACTGTGGTCACCCCAGTAGACCACCCGTGATCATTTTTAATTCCGGAACTATCGGTGATATCTTCAAAAGTTAAGTTCCCCTTGTTTAGTAATAATTTGTCTGCTTTTTGATTAGAAACAAGATAGAGATCTTCGTAGCCGTCATTGTTGAAATCGGCGATAGCAACGCCGGCTCCGTTGTAAAAATAGAGGTAGTTTAAGATGTTGAGTTCTGGTGTATTGGTGATTTCGTTGGAAAAGGGAAGGAGGTGTGTTTTAAAGACTTTATCAGGAACTGATTCCTTCTTAGCGCACGACATGACACCAAGAAGCAACATACACATCAAAGCTATTTTAGTGGCACGGGTCAATGGGAAATCTTTAGGGTATAAAGATAAAAAGAGGGCTTAACATAAGCCCTCTTTTTTTAAAGTATGTATGGTTGTTTTCTAGTAACCAGGATTCTGTACCAAGTTTGGATTAGAAAGCAATTGTGCTGGTGGAATTGGGAACAAGTTGTATGTATTGTTACCAACACTACTAGCTGCTTTGAATTCCCACTCACGAGTGTAAGCTCCAAAACGGATCATGTCATTTCTTCTCCATGCCTCCATAAATAGCTCACGACCTCTTTCATCTAGTAAGTCGTCTTCAGTTACTGTTCCAAGCGGAGTTGCGTTACGGATCGTTCTCAATTCATTCACAAGAGCTGTAGCATCTCCACCACCACGAAGGGTCGCTTCTGCTTTCATCAAGTGCGCATCCGAATATCTGAAGATGATCTCATGGTTTGTGAAACCACCATTGTAACGAGCACCGTATTTTTGAACACGGATACCAGTAGTTTCATCGTTGTTGATCAAATTAGGAGCACCGCCACCATCAAGGAAATCTCTTTTGAAGGTCAAAGGAGCACCACCTCTATCTTGAAGTGGAGTACCGTCTAGTGCGTACTGTTGTCCAACTAAGAAACCAAGACCAACATTAGAACCATCTTCAAAACCACCATTGTCAGAAGTTTCAGGAGCACCGCTAAAAGGAGTTCCTTGTGGAGGCACACCACCACGACGTTCTTCTTGACCATCGATAGGGTTTCCGTCAACATCCAAGCGGTTGTTGTCCATATCTCCTTCAAAAAGGTCATAATACTCTGCGAGTGTACTGAAACCATTCCAACCACCACCGCCAAGTCCGGTAGAGTTGTAGTGCAATCCGTTAAAGATTCTGTTTCCAGTACTTGCAGGTAGCCACCAGATAGTTTCGTTGTCTGCAGCCTGACGGAAAATGTTGAAGTAACCAGATTCGATTCCATACCCATCACCAGTAATGGCATCTACTAACGATACAACTTGGGTCATATCTGCAGGATCTGGAGTACCGGCACTTCCACTCAATTGGTTCACATAAATATGCTTGTTCAGCAACACTTTGGCTTTTAAGAAGCGTGCTGCTGCTTTACTTGCTCTGCTATTAGCATCACCACTTCCTGCTGCCGTAGCAGGCAAACCAGCAATGGCTGCATCTAGATCAGCAATAATGAAATCTACTGCTGCTTGACCAGAAAGTACTTCTGGAATAGCAGAAGAAGGAAGAGCCACATCTCTAAAAGGTACTTGACCATAGTTATCCAAAATAATCCACATTACGTACGCTCTGATAAAGCTCGCTTCCGCAATGTTTAAGTCGGTAGGACTACTATTCGGATCAATCACCTGAGAGGCAAGTAGCTGATTAGTGTTATAGTTTGTGAAAGGATTCACAATATCATTTTCACCTAATCCCCACTCGTGCGTGTGCAACTTTCTCCAACGACCGTTATCACCCCAGTCAGTTCCTCTGGTAGGGATCAAAGCGGCATCGGTAGTTACTTCCTGCATCGCAAAAAATTCTGCTTGATTACCATACAGACCCGCAAGTCTGTTGTATAAATCGTCAACGGTAGACGATGGGTCTAAGAGGCCTGTAAAGCCTTCCGAGATTACGGACTCTGTGTTCTCTAGTTCTAAGTCAGTACAAGAGGACGCTAGCCCGATTGCTAGGAATCCTCCCAGCAAACAATTTTTGATTAAACGCATTTTCTTCATATCTATTTTTTTGAGTTAAAATGTAGCCGAAACTCCTAAAGTAAAGGTACGTGGGTTAGGGAAACCAGCCCAGTCAATACCTCTTGATGGAATGCCTGTTCCGTTAGTACCTGTTTGCACAGTAACCTCAGGATCAAGACCAGAATAATCAGTGATCAAGAAAAGGTTTTGTCCTGTAAGTGAGAAACGCAAGCTCTTGAATGCGCCTTCACCAGAAAGTGGCCAGTTGTAGCCGATAGATGCATTCTGCAAACGAACAAAATCACCCTTTTCTAGGAAACGATCTGAAATAGCCGTTGAATAGTTCGCAGGAAGCGTTTCGCTCAATACATTGGTCGTAACGTTTCTAGCGTTGTTCAAAGATGGACCTACAAAGAAGGCCAAAGCCGTGTTGTTGTATACTGAGAATCCGAATTGCCCGCTAAAGAAAGCATTCACATCCCAGTTCTTGTATCTGAAGTCTAACGCAAGACCTGATGTAATGTCTGGAAGTGCATCTTCTCCGATAAAACGCTTATCAGCATCTGGGTCTCTGACACCATCGCCATTTACGTCTTCGTAAATAGGCTCTCCATTGCTGTCAAATCCTTCAAAGACTGCCATGTAGTAAGAATACAGTGGTTGACCGTCATCCAATCTCTGTGAGAAAGGCTGTGATAGACCAGGACCGTTCACCTCAGCGTAGTCTTGTGGTTCTCTGTTATAATCATCAATAACGTTATCGTTATAAGCGATGTTGAACGAAGTAGAGAATCCGATATCTTCAGTGTTCACCCAATCGTAGTTCAAGGACAATTCAACCCCTTGGTTGATCAAGCTCGCATCGATATTTTCGAAACGGAAGCTCAAAATCGCTGGACTCACTGTTGGTACACTCAACAAGATATCAGAAGTCTTGTTGCGATACACATCGAAACTACCGTTGAATCGGTCGTTGTTGAATCCGAAGTCAAGACCTACGTTCACGTTGAAAGTAGGCTCCCACTGCAAGTCTAGGTTCTCAAGGTTGAATACTGAGAAACCAGGCACGAGGATGTCTTGGCTGTTTCCATTGAAACCTGGGCCAGGGAAACCTTGAACAAATGCCCAGTTGGCAAATCCAAGACCATCTTGGTTACCTGTAACACCGGCACCTAAACGAAGTTTAAGCGTAGAAACACTTTCTCCAACAAAATCTTCTTCAGACATTTTCCATGCCACAGAACCTGATGGGAAATAACCATAACGATTGTTCGGCCCAAATCGAGAAGAACCGTCCGCTCTAATGGTACCTGTTACGATATATTTATCTTGAATGGTGTAGACCGCTCTGGCAAAGAAAGACTGTAGCTCATTCGTATTGTCGAAAAGGTCAGCCCATAGACCGGTAACTTGTCTAGTAGAGTTACCAAAGCCAACTTCCTCATTACCTATTATGGAAGGAGCAATTCGGTTTACCCGAATGTTTGAAAGATTCGGTGCATACATAAATTGATCGAAATCTCCACCAATTTGCGATTGCACTGAATTCACAGTGTTTACAAGGTCTTCGGCCATTTGGTTCAGCTCTGTGGTTTGAAAACCTCTGGCTTGTGCATTTCTACCACGTGTTTGGAAATCTTGGTAAGAGAAACCAACAACTGCATTTAGCTTAGAGTTCTCGAACTCTTTGTCGTATGTCAGTGTAGCTTCTAAAAGATTGTTTTCTCTTGTCAGTGTGTTGAAAGATCCTTGACCTACACCTGTAGTTCCAGGGAAGTTCAATAAATCTGCAGAAAGTACGGAAACGTTTTCACCTTCCGAATAGTCGAAACCTACATTCACTTTCGCCTTCAACTCGTCCGTGATCGCATACTCAGCTGAAGCGTTCAAAAGATAACGGTTGGTATTGGTGATGATTTGTGAATTCGCTAAATAGTTGGAAGGAGAGATAAAACCATCTAAGTCAGAGAAACCAGGTGATGAAGACCACGTAGGGTTCGCTGTGTATGATGCACCTAGAACGTCTCCTCTAAATCCAGCACCCGCACTCAGAGGTGCAGTCTCGTCATTGATGCGAGAAGCAGTTGCCGAAAGCGACAAGCGTAATTTATTGTCAAAGAATCTGTGGTTGGCGTTTACACGACCTGTGATTCTTTCCAAATCAGTTTTTTCAATAATACCAAACTGCTTGCTATAACTAAAGGTAGCTCTTACATTACCTTTTCCGTAGTTATTGGAGTAAGACAAGTTATTCGCTGTAGAAGTAGCAGGTCTGGTAATGAACGACTGCCAGTCTGTATTAAAGCCTTTGTCTCGTGTTGCAGAAGAACCTGGGTTGGCTCTTTCAATAGCGGATAAGAATTGTTCTCTATTCAAAAGATCGTATCTGTTCTGCGCTTTGGCAAAGCTGAGGTTGGAAGTGAATTCCCATTGGCCACCGCCACCACCTTTACCAGTCTTCGTAGTAATGATGACAACACCATTGGCACCACGCGAACCGTAAATAGCAGTTGCAGACGCATCTTTCAAGATACTAATACTCTCAATGTCGTTCGGGTTTAAGAAGTTCAATGGGTTTCTTGCTGTGGTTCCGTTTCCATCACCAGCATCACCGCCCGGAGATACGTTGTCTCCAGCTAATGGCACACCATCTACAACAAATAGTGGATTGTTGTTCGATCGAACCGAGTTAGAACCTCGAATGGATACTGAAATTCCAGCTCCAGGCTCACCACTAGTTTGCTGAATGTTCACACCGGCTGTTTTACCCTGAATCAATTGCTCAGGAGAGGCAATGACACCTCGGTTGAATTCTTCCGCGGTTACAGACGCTACTGAACCAGTTGCATCTTTCACAGTGGTCTGACCATAACCAATAACTACTACCTCATCAAGTTCATTAGAACTTTCCTGAAGCGTTACATTAATAGATGATTGACCATTCACAGAAACTTCTTGGGTTTCAAAACCCACGTAGCTAAATACCAAAACGGCATCGCTACCTACATTGTCAATAGTGTAGTTACCATCAAAATCTGTCTGCGTACCGTTGGAAGTTCCTTTCACCACCACGTTGGCACCTGGGAGCGGTCCAACAGGATCAGAAACCGTACCTGTCACAGTTTGTGCTTGCAAAAATCCTACAGAGAGGATTGAAGCGAATAGCAGGCAACATTTGAGTAGACTATTCTTCATAAGAACAAAGTTTAATTGAGTTAACTTTTTGGTTTAATTGGCTAAATGTATGTAAAATCTATGTTAAATTAAAGCTATTAGTCTAGGAATCACTCCGAAAACGTTTTCGCTTAGTTTTTTTAACACATACTACCAAGTTACTAAAAAAAGCACTTTTTAGTAATGAAGTACGCAAAAATTGATACGATAAATTATCATCTTAACAGCGTTTTGTTTTCAGAAGATTGCTTGATGCTAAAATTTTCGCAAAAAAAAGTGGGCCGAAGCCCACTGTCATTTTACTTAAGAATACGGGTTAATTCACCACTAGTTTTTGAACAAGACGTTGCTTCTTCGTATTTAGAATTTCCACAAAATAAATTCCCTGGGAAAGACCTGAAACATCATACGAACTTTGAGGTGCGTCAAATGCTTTTACTTTTCTACCACCAATAGAATAAATGGCCACTCGTTCTACAGAAATATTTTCTAATTGAAAAGAAACATTCGCTGGGTTTGGATACAACACCACATTAGAAACGGTAAACTCGTCATTGCTGAGTGCTTCCGCCGCTTCATTACCATAAACTCTGAATTCACCTGGCGCAAGACTAATCTGCATGCCTGTGCTATTTACGGTCATGCTGGTATTCCCCGTTTCATCCATTAAATCATACCAAGTTCCTGTATACGGGAAGTTGGCTGTGATGTTTTGAGTAACAACATCAAAATTCGCAAGAATCACTACATCCTTTAATTCAGTGGCTGGCAAGCTCGTATTTTCTATATAAATACGTTGCAGTCTGTCGTTACCTTGAGGAATGAATTGATAATTACCTTCAAAAACGTCCTCATTGATCTTTAACGCGTTCATTCTTGCCCAGTCGTTATAGATTTGGCTTCGGTTGGCTTCGGTAAGCCAATTATTGGACCATTGCGGTTGTGGCTTGGTGTCCAGTTTACAATCGCCGTCATTTCCAGAAAGGTCATTTACACTTCCATCGGGGCAGGTAAAAATGGAATTCTCCATACCTAATTCGCCGAAGTGCCAAATCATTTTAGGGCCAGGAACCAAAAGTGAGACCGCTCCAATGGCCGACATACGCGATAGGGCGGTATTTAAGTCTTTTACATCATGAGCGCTGTTTGTGCTGTTTCCAAACTGAACATTCTTGTACATGAGGCGCTCTTCGTCGTGACTTTCAGGATAACCGATCAGTCTTTTCCCAGCAAATCCTCTACTCGTGTGACCGATGCCACTGATATCTGCATTGGTATCGTACCCCATGGAAAGCTGATTGTATGGGTCTGTCATTTTTCCCCACATCATGATGCCTTTCCCTTCGCCCAAACGATAATCTGCCCACTGCTGTTCTTCACTGTTTTGGCCTAAGTGTTCAAATATGACATAGTGATCTGGATCGATAGACCACGAATGGTCTGCGTATTCTTGCAAGACCGCTACTCGATCTGCTTGTGGTTGATCGGTACATCCACCCACAGAACCCGGACCACAATTATTGGTAAAGCCCTTGGTCAAATCCCAACGGAAACCATCAATTCTAAATTCTTCAATCCAGTAACGAACCACGCGTTTCACATAATCACGTGTCAAAGTGTTGCTCGGATTATGATGGTCAAAATCTGAACCCACATTGTAATCGTGCTGTGGTACTTCGTGGAAATAAGGATTCTCAGAAGAAGGTTCACCCCAACCATCGCCATCGGGGTCGTCCATCCACATGCGTACCATTGGATTTCGGCCAAAGGCATGATTGAAGGCCACGTCTAAGATCACAGCAATGCCATTCTGATGACAAGTGTCTATAAATTCCTTGAACTTAGCTTCAGTACCATAAAATTTATCGAGCGCCATGTGAAAGGAGGTATTGTAGCCCCAACTTTCGTTGCCCTCAAATTCCATCACTGGCATCAGTTGAATAGCGTTGATATTTAAATTTTTAAAATAATCGATGCGATCAATTAAATCCTGATAGTTGCGATTGGCATCAAAATCTCTTACCAGCACCTCGTAGACAATGAGGTCTTCCTCTACAGGCTTCACAAAATTGTTGACTTGCCAATTATAAGGTGTTTGTCCAGTCTGTAATACCGTTACCTCTCGCTCTTGTCCGGCAGGGTAGGTTGGAATATTCGGATAGGTCGAATTCGGGATGAAAGGATCATCGAACGGCGATAATACTAACGTGGAAAACGGATCTGCTGTTTTTACAAGTGTGGGTGAATCCGTAATAGGCGTTTCCTCATAGACCCAATATTGGTAATGTTCTACTTGACCTGAGGTCAATCCTGTAAGCTCTAGCCAGAACTTTTCAGCTGTGGCATCATAGTTCATAGTGTAGGAGGCATCAGGCGTGTAATTATTGAAACTACCAGCCACCATTACATAGTCTTTTTCGGGTGCGGAAAGCACAAGCGTTGCTTTGGTAGGATCTGCATCGTCATAGTTAATACCATCTTCTAAACTTGCGGAAGGCAGCGCTTGATTATTGTTGGTGGCTGCTACCACTAAGTCAAAGGTGCCTTCAGCTGAATCACTGGTGCTTGGGTTCGTGCCTACCACTCGCACTTCACCATCGGCCAAACTTGCTTGCGGAATTCGAATCAAACAAGTAGGAGTCCCACAACCAAAAGCCTGCGCAACCGAAGTATTATTTAAGAACACTTGATAGTTGGCGGCAAAAACAGGGCTTCCTGCCGTGTTGAGGCGTACTCTAATATCAAAATCCTTGCTGGGATCTGCAATCACGGTATCGCTGTTTGGATTCACCAATTCAAGAACCACACGTCCTACATCCACAAGGTTGTCTTGGGATTTACGTTCGCCTGAACCTGTATCAGAACCGTCATTCGCTTTGACTAGCATCCCAATTTGGGTAATACCCGTAGTGCCAAAGAAGGTGTCTGGTGTCAATTGGAAGGTGTACTCATCACTGGCACTGTTGTAGGCCATTCGTTGCGATTCATCGGAATCGGTCCATTGCCCATTGGTGGCAGAATCTTGTTGTCCGCTGCCGTCGATGCGCCACATCCATAAATACACCCCTGAGTCTGGGTCGTTCACGTTGTCTGGGGTCAAACTCCAGGTGGAGCGGTTAAGTCCAGAGACCGTAATAGTAATCAGCTCATCTTCGTTGAAAGCCGCAGGGGAAATGTCGAAAGTTACGTTTTGAACTTGCGCTAGAGCAAAAGTCGAAAACATAACAAGGATTGGAAGTAACAGTCTTTTCATAACGTTTATTTTAAGAACAAGGGCTATGCGATATCACATAGCCCTTATTTCATATTATATGTCAATTCAACAGTGTCATTAGTTCAATGTAATGGTCTTATTGACCGTATCCACTGTAAGGGTGTAAGCACCCGGAGTTCCGATGAAGCGGAAGTTGCTATCACCATCATTGGCATTTTCAAAATTCCCATCAATGGTATAGCCTTCACCTATATAGTATGGGTAATTCAATCCAGAACCCCAATTCCCTTCTTCCGTGAAGAAGCGGAAGGCATCATTGCCAAAGGTTACTGTGCCCGAATAGATGCCTGCTCCAGTACAAGGTAATTGCACAGGTGTATCCCATCCCCATCCTGCATCTGGCACACCAGCACCGACCAACCAAAGTTGATCTAAGTCACATTGTGATTGTGGTGGTCCAAGCGTGATGGTTTTGTTCACGGTATCCACTTCAAGATAGTATTCGCCTGGTGTTCCGATAAATCGGAAGTTGCTGTCACCATCGTTGGCGTTTTCGAAGTTTGCATCAATGGTGAAACCTTCACCTTCGTAATACGGATAGTTCAAGCCTGAACCCCAGTTTCCTTCTTCAGTGAAGAAACGGAAAGCATCATTACCAAAGGTCACGTTGCCTGCGTAGAGTCCCGTCCCAGTGCAAGGAAGTTGTACAGGGGTGTCCCATCCCCATCCAGCGTCTGGCACTCCTGCACCTACCAACCAAAGTTGATCGTAGGTACAATTCGGTCCTTCTACAGGAGGGCCTAAAGTAATGGTCTTATTCTCCATATCGATCTCAACGAAATACTCGCCAGCGGTACCTACAAAAAGGAAATTGCTATCACCGTCGTTAGCGTTGGTCAAGTTCGCATCAATCACAAAACCTCTGTCTTCATACCAAGGATAGTTTTGACCAGATCCCCAATTATCTCTTTCCGTGAAGAAGCGGAAATTACCGCCATTGTCTGGGGTAAAGTTCACATTTCCAGAATAGATACTTCCTTGCAGCGTCAGTTCAACTGGAGTATCCCAACTCCAGCCTGCGTCGGCCAATCCGGCTCCCACGCCATAAAGAGCTGCTGGCAATGCCGTGTTGTATGGAGTCACTGAAATGGTTACCAAGGCTGCTACGCGCTCGATGATTCCAGATGAAGTTTCAACTGTAGCTCTTACGCGAATATCAAGGTCGCCAGCTTCTTCGGCATTGATGCCTGCGGAAAGCGCTGCGTCATTCAATTGGGCATGTGTCAGATCTAATGAAGTCGCATTGCTTGTGCTGCCAAGTGCAATCACTGTGGCAAAGGAAGTACCTGCCGTAGCGGCTTCCACATCGTAGTTGATAGTGGCGTCCCCAGCTTCTGCATCATCCCACTCAATGGTCATAGCCACATCGTCAGGTGCAATATCTGAAAGTACGATCGCAAAGTTATTCTCTGGAGCAGTAATGGTTGGTGGTGCTTCGGTAAAAGCGATCACATTCATATTGATCACATTACTGCTTTGTCCACCCGCCAATACCCGGAAATAGACGGTCAGATCCTTGAAAAAGTCTTCGCTTCCTGCTCCGTCAAAATCTTGTAGTGCTGCGTTGAAATCTGCAACACTCATGCTAAAGGTTCTAGACGTAGATTCGCCAAGTGCCATGGGGGCGTCGAATGCCTCTGTTTCAGCCATTTCAACACTGTAATTGCTAGCGCCAGTAAGATTATCGTTCCAGGCAATGGTAAATGCTGGATTGTCAGGCGTGGCAAAGTTCAAGCTTATGCTTGAAATGGAAGGTTGCTGCAATTCAAAAGCGGCTTGCTGTTCTGTCAATATGAGACTGTCATCTTCACTACAGGCCACCACCATAAGGGTGATTGATAGCGTGAAAAGCAGTCCTAATTTGGTGATGAGTCTTTTCATGATCTTAGGATT